>CAYPHN010000088.1:0-11768 GCA_964410265.1 uncultured Flavobacteriaceae bacterium
GCATGACTTCTTATTAAATTATACTGTAATTGTATTCTATCTTTATCATCAATCTTATATTGAGCCATTGGCCCAAACCCAGTATTTACACCGTAAATGATTTTATTTTTTGAAAACTCTTTTAAAAAATTGAAGCTTTCTTCAACTCTATTCAAGATAGGTTCACTAATCTTTATTTTCTTATTCTTGAAAAGTATATTATAAAAACTCTGTAATTCTAACTCTTTTTCTATTTTCTCAGCATCTTCTACTTTAAACATGTAATATTTTTATTTCTCTATTAAATTCAATTGAATTTTACTAAATTTACCCAGCAAATTTAAACTTTTTTTTTAATTTTTCTATTTTAATGAAAGAAGAATATATAGATGTTTTAGTTATTGGCGCCGGCCCATCTGGCTGTGTTTCAGCATCCTACTTAATAAACAATAATATCAATGTGAAAATAGTTGAAAAAACTAAATTTCCAAGATATGTTATTGGAGAAAGTTTACTGCCAAGATGCATGGATCATTTTGAAGAAGTAGGGCTTTTAGATTGTTTAAAATCTCAAAATTATGAAAAAAAGTATGGGGCTAGATTTTTGAAAAAAGATAAAGTCTGTAATTTTGATTTTAGTAAAAAATACTCTAAAGGTTGGGATTGGACTTGGCAAGTGCCTAGATCTCATTTTGACAATGTTTTAGCAGAAGAAACACAAAGAAAAGGTGTAATTATTGATTTTGAAAATGAAGTAGTTGATGTCGTTTTTGATGGTAGTAAGTCTAAAACAACTGTTAAAGATAGCAACGGAAATATTAAATATATTAATGCGAAATATATAATTGATGCAAGTGGGTATGGCAGAGTTTTACCTAGATTGTTAAATCTCATAAAGCCATCTAAATTACCTAAACATTCCTCCATTTTTACAATTGTTAAAGATTTAAATCGCCCTAAAGGAACTGAAGGTACACTTATAACTTTTGATGTTGTTGAAGAAAAAGTATGGCTTTGGGTAATTCCTTTTTCTGATGGCACTACAAGTATTGGTTATGTAGGCCCTACTGAATTTATTAACTCTTACCATGGTTCTTCTACCGAAATGTTATCTGAAATGCTAAAACTTTCTGATTACTTTCAAGAAAGATTTAAAGGTGTTCCCCATTTATTCGAACCAAAAATCATTCAAAATTTCTCAACTGCAGTAAAGCAAATTTATGGAGATGGTTATATCTTGACTGGAAATAGCGGTGAATTTTTAGATCCTATTTTCTCTTCTGGAGTAACATTTGCTACAGAAACAGGTTTGTTAGCTGCAAAAATAGCCACAAGAATACTTAAAGGAGAAAATGTAGATATAGAAAAAGACTATGTTAAACCCGTACAGCAAGGTGTTGATGTTTTTACCTCTTATGTAAACGAATGGTATTCTGGTAATTTACAAAAATTATTTTTTCATAAACCTGAAAATCCAGAAGTAAAAAAACAAATTTGCTCTGTTTTGGCTGGTTATGTTTGGGATAAAACAAACCCATTTGTAAAAAAACACGCTAGAATTGTATCTACAGTTGCTCATTTAATTGATATGGAGAAATTAACACCATGAAGAGAGAAGGTGCTCTTTAAAATTTTGTTTAACACCAATCCTGTCTTAAGACCTGTGTTCGACCTAAGGTTTAAGGGTTCCAAGCTTTTTTACTTTTATCCAATAAAATAGTCGCCTCTTTTAAAAGTGCAACAAATTTATACTCATCAAATTCTTCCAAATTTTTCACTTGTATGGAACGCACTTGTTTGCGATTATTATAATCTTTCAATTGGGGAAATTCTTTTTCTAAAAATACACCTTGTACAAATGCAATATCAACATAATTTGTGCCTTTTAAAATATTCAAATAACACAATGGTTTTTTATTGTGATGGTAAAACGGAATTTTATAATTATACTTTTCTTCAATTTTTGGTAAGGTTTTTAAAATTACACTACGTACATACAGCATAATGGATTGATAAGGCTCCCTTTGATTCAATAAATATTTGTCAACTGGATTCATTCATTTACTCTTCTCTATGTACTAGATCCATGGAAAAAGCAGGAGTACAAATAGCTAAATATTCACATGCTTCTTTAAATGGGTTCGCGTATTGCACACGGGTTCCCTTTAATATTTTGATCGATTCTCCAGCTTTTAACTCAATTGCCTGATCATCTATAGTAATTATTTTTTTTCCTTTAATTATAAAGGTATATTCATCAAATTTAGGTATTTGAAAAGGTTCAGACCAACCGGGAGGTGCAATCATATGTGCCATACTCAATTCAGAATTATCTGTGGAATGACCAAAGTGCTCTTCAATAAGTTTCCCGTCTGTTGTGGGAACAACAAAAGGATTGGTTTGCTTTATATACTTTTTCAATACTCTAAATTTTTAACACTGTTGGGTAATTTAATTCCTAATTTCAACTTATCATCTGCAATGGGAGGTCCATAATTTTTCACAATTGGCACTATTCCCGCCCAAATATCTAAAGCATAGTCTTCCTTATCATCACTTACACCTTCATCTCTTATTTTAGCAGAAGCCTCCGTAATTTTTAATTGAAGTACTTTGGTTATGTTTAATTCCTTTTTGTTTGGTAACCTAACTTCTTCCCACCTATCTGGAATGATTTGATTTGTAATAATTTTCAATGCCTCTAATTTATCTTTATCATTTTCCACTAAAGTGGCACAACCAAAAATAGTTACAGAATCATAATTTAAAGAATGATGAAAAGCAGAACGTGCTAGTACTAACCCCTTAGTTTTGGTAATATTTAATGATATTTGCACACCCTTTTCTAAGGTTAGTAACATGCGACTCACACTTGCGCCATGAAAATATAAGCTATCGTCTTTACGTCCATAAATTGTTGGAATTATAACCGGGTAATTATTGTAAACGAAAGCTATTTGACATACAAAATCATTATCTAAAATACGATAAATAGTTTCTTTATCATAAAAGCCTCGTTTAGGAATTCTTTTAACCTTTGTTTTATCGTTTTTCATAAATGATTCATATCAGTCAAACCAAATGGTGATATATTTTATTTTTGCCATATCCGGAATTTGATCTTTGCTAATTTTTCGCATATCAAATTCATCTATTTTTAAATCCGCTTTATCTAAGGCCAAGGTGGCATTTAATTCATCAATAAATACAATTGCTGAACTAAATGAAGGTTCAATTTTACTTATGGTATAATTATTAACAACATCTTTATATGTTGACAATGTACTTAACCCTCTATCTGTTTTGTATTTAATATCAAATATTTTTATGTTTTCAATGCCCTTAATTGAATCTCTGTCATAATCCATATTCAAAGTGAGTAACTGTTTTCCATCTTTACTATAAATCCTATACTTGTAAAAAATGGGTGCATTTTCAGGAAGTTTTACTATAGAATCATTTTTAAATAATTCCTCCAACTCGGCTATTGTAGTATTTTTATTAATGACCCCTAAATTATTTTTTGAAATCATTAGCTCCTCACCCTTATTACATTGCACAAAAATTAAGACCAATAATAAAATTACCGTAATTCTTTTCATGTGTCTAAATTTTAATTTTATAGGTGACACATGTTGTTCGCTATTAGTCATCCCCTTGTGTGTCAAATTTTGGCATGCTCGTTTCATAGTTTCTATTTTTTAAATACTTTGTTTAAAATTCCAAAAACACCTCTAATAAAAGTAGCACTAGTTACAACTTTTAATATTGGATTGATTCTAGATTTCGATCTTGATTTTTGTTTTTTTTGTTGGGTTCTAACTTCCTCATTTTTATTAATGCTTTCAATTTTTGCGTTTAACATTTCATAAGCACTATTGCTATCGATCTCTTCATTGTATTTGGTAGCAATTTTAGACAAATGTAACAATTCTTCTAATTCTTTTGGACTTAAAATATCCATTCTACTCATTGGTGCTCGTAACATGGTTTTAGCCAAGGGTGTAGGTCTTCCTTTTTCACTTAAAGCGGACACCAAGGCTTCGCCAATACCTAATTGTGTTAATTCTGTAGCCGTATCATAATAAGGAGAATCGGGATAATTTTCGGCTGTTAATTTAATTGCCTTTCTATCTTTAGCAGTAAATGCTCTAAGTGCATGTTGAATCTTTAAACCCAATTGTGAAAGTACATCAGCGGGTATATCTTTAGGGTTTTGGGTAACAAAATAAATTCCAATTCCTTTGGATCTAATCAATTTAACAATACTTTCTATCTGGTCTAATAATGCTTTTGAAGCATTTTCAAAAATTAAATGGGCTTCATCAATAAATAATACCAATTCAGGCCTGTCACTATCTCCTTGCTCGGGGAATGAACTATATATCTCGGCCAAAAGCTGTAACATAAATGTTGAAAATAGTTTTGGTTTGTCCTGAATATCGGTCAATCTTAATATCGAAATAATACCTCTACCATTTTCATCAATTCTTGTTAGATCTTCTACTTCAAAAGATCTTTCGCCAAAAAACAAATCTGCACCCTGTTGTTCAAGTGCAACTATTTTTCTTAAAATTGAACCGGTAGAAGCAGTTGAAATACGACCATAACTAGACTCCAACTCTTTTTTTCCATCTTGTGTGGCATATTGCAAAATCTTTTTAAAGTCCTTTAAATCTAATAAAGGCAATTTATTATCATCACAATATTGAAATAAAATTGCAACAATACCACTTTGCACATCACTAAGTTCTAATATTTTAGATAATAACGTTGGTCCAAATTCTGAAACTGTGGCTCTTAACCTTGTTCCATTTTGTTTAGAAATCGTTAAAATTTCAACAGGAAAATTTTTTGCTGTAAATGGAAGTCCAATTTTTTCATGCCTTTCGTCAATTTTTGGATGACCCGGACTAGGTTTTGCAAGTCCGCTTAAATCACCTTTTACATCCATTAATAATACCGGGACACCATTTTCTGATAGATTTTCGGCAAATACCTGTAAGGTTTTTGTTTTTCCAGTACCAGTAGCACCAGCAATTAACCCGTGCCGATTGATTGTTTTTAATGGAATTTTAATAAATGAATTTGTTATGGTTTCTTCTCCAAGCATTGCTGCACCTAAGGTTATATAATCTCCCTTTGTAGCATAACCGTTATTTATATGGTCAATAAATTCTTTTTTGGTTGGCATAGTCTTATTTTATTCTATAAAAATAGTTTTTATAATTTTAATTTAAAAATATTAGTAAAGCAATTTCTTAACTTTGCATCTTTAAAAAATATATTTTGGATAGTAAAATACAAGAACAAATTGACAAAGGTGAAATGCTTCCTTTAATGGAAGAGTTTTACACCATCCAGGGAGAAGGATTTCATACGGGTAAAGCGGCTTATTTTATTAGAATTGGTGGTTGTGATGTGGGTTGTCATTGGTGTGATGTTAAAGAAAGTTGGAATGCAGAATTACATCCGGCAACGGAATCTCTTAAAATAATTGAAAATGTAAAAATCCATGCCAATACGGTAGTAATTACTGGAGGTGAACCACTTATGTGGAATATGAATTTTATTACAACAAAACTTCGAAAGGCGCGAATTAAAACTCATATTGAAACTTCTGGGGCTTATTCTTTAAGTGGATTATGGGATTGGATTTGTTTGTCTCCCAAAAAAACAAAATTACCTTTGGAAGGTATTTACATCAAGGCAGATGAGTTAAAAATAATTATTTTTAATAAAAACGATTTCAAGTTTGCCGAAGAACAAGCAAAAAAAGTAAAGGACTCTTGCGAATTATATTTACAACCCGAATGGAGTAACCGTGAAAAAATGACTTCTCAAATTGTAGATTATGTCATGGAAAACCCAAAATGGAAAATTTCTTTACAAACTCATAAGTATCTGAATATACCTTAGTGTTAAAAGTTTAAAGTCAAAAGTAAAGAGCTAAAAGTTATTTACGCTTTTTTTAATACACGATATCTAACATTGAAAAACTCGCTATCAATTGTTATATATACCTTCTAAAGATTATCTATTTTTTCTTGAACCTCTTCCCATTGTTTCATTAAAACATCTACATTATGTTTTTTTTCTTCATAGGATTTAAAAAAATTCGTGTCTGATGTGTATTTTTCGAAATCTTCAGATATTTTTGCATCATCATTAATTATTTCGTTTTCTAATTTAGATATTTCAGTTTCTATTTTACTGAGTTTATTTTGCAATTGCTTTTTTTGTTTATTCTCTTTATGGTTGTTTTTTCCTTTAGATGACTTTTTAGAAGTATCATTAATTTTTGTGCGTTTTTCAACCTCTCGCATATTTTCTAAATCATGCTGTGCTAAGAAATAATTGATATCACCTAAATACTCTTTTATTTTTTCATCTTTAAAGGAATATACTTTTTCGGTCATACCTTGTAAAAAATCTCGATCATGAGATACCAATATCAAGGTTCCTTCAAATTTTTTCAAAGCATTTTTTAAAACATTCTTTGAGGCAATATCTAAATGGTTGGTAGGCTCATCCATAATTAAAACATTAAATGGTGCCAATAACATTTTACATAAAGCCAAACGGTTTCTTTCTCCACCGGAGAGCACTTTTACCTTTTTTTCAACTTCATCACCTCTAAACAAAAATGCACCAAGCATATCTCTTACTCGGATTCTATTCCCATCTGTTGCCGCATCTTCCATGGTTTGCAAAACCGTTAATTTACCATCTAAATATTCTGATTGATTTTGGGCAAAATATCCTAACTGAACGTTGTGACCAAGTTTTAATTTTCCATCAAAAGGTATTTCATTCACAATCATCTTTGCCAATGTAGACTTCCCTTGACCATTTTGCCCTACAAAAGCAATTTTAGCACCTCGCTCAATTAACAAGTCAACATTATTCAATACTTGGTTGTCACCGTAATTTTTAGAAACATTTTCTGCTTCTATAACAATTTTACCTGGACTTTTAGATACAGGAAAACGGACATTCATTACGGCATTATCTTCAACATCAACTTCTATCCGTTCTACCTTGTTTAATTTTTTAATTAGTGATTGTGCCATAGAAGCCTTATTTGCCTTAGCTCTAAATTTTTCAATCAATTGTTCTGTGGCCTTGATCTCTTTGTCTTGATTTTTTTGAGCTTGTAATTGCTTTTCTTTTATTTCATTTCGCAATAGCAAATATTGAGAGTATGGTTTTTTAAAGTCGTAAATCTTTCCTAAAGAAATTTCAATAGTTCGATTGGTAACGTTGTCTAAAAACATTTTATCATGCGACACCATCATTATAGCTCCACTAAACCCTTTTAAAAAGTTTTCAAACCATATTATTGATTCTATATCTAAATGGTTGGTAGGCTCATCCAATAATAAAATGTCATGATTTTGTAAAAGTAATTTAGCCAATTCGATTCGCATACGCCATCCTCCCGAAAAGGTATTGGTCAACTTATTAAAATCTTCTGTTTTAAAACCTAAACCACCTAATATTTTTTCTGTTTCACCTTGGTAATTATAACCGCCAATTAATTCATAGCGATGAGAAAGGTCATCCAGATCATGCATCAAATTATGATAATATTCACTTTCATAATCCGTTCGTTCTGCCAATTCTGTATTAACATTTTCTAATTTTTTCTCGATACTTTTAATTTCTTTAAAAGCTTCATAAGCCTCATCTAAAACCGTTTTCCCTGCTTCAAAATCAATATCTTGTTTTAAAAAACCAATACTTATGTTTTTTTCAAAAGCTAAGGTTCCATTGTCGTATTCCTGCTCGTTAGCAATAACTTTAAGTAAGGTTGATTTCCCTGCTCCATTCTTTCCCACTAAACCTATCCTGTTACCGGCATTTAATTTAAATGTTATACCCGAAAACAATTCTTCACCACCAAAGGTTACTGTGATATTATGTGCATTAAGCATTTATTTATTATTTTTAAAATTATATTTGCAAAAGTAAGGTTTACAAGTAATAATCAATAAACAATTTCTAAAATTCGAAATTGTGAATTTTAAACTAATTTTGACAGTTGTATATTTTAAATTAGATAATATATGTTTAAGAAAGGAACTAAATTGTACAGTATTATCAATAACAAATGTCCGAAGTGTCACGATGGCAATTTTTTTATCAACAAAACGCCTTATAATTTTAGGGGTAATTTAAAATTACATAAAAACTGTCTGAATTGCAATTTGAAATATATGATCGAACCTTCTTTTTTTTATGGTGCCATGTATGTTTCGTACGGGTTGACTGTTGCTTTATCTATAGCGATAATAATTATAAATTACCTACTCGGTTTTGGCCTAATAACTGGTTTTATTGCAATTATTGTAATTCTAATTTTATTAACCCCAGTTACTATGCGTATTTCAAGACTAATCTATATCAATATGTTTGTATCTTACAATAAAGAAATAAGGAAAAATGATTAAGTGAAATTTTAATTTAATCAAAACGATTGATATTTATTTCTTTTTCTAAAACCCTACTATTTTCAATGTGTTGGAATAATTTCTTTGCCATTAAAGGAGCTATCATTACTCCTCTTGTTCCTAGGCCATTTAAAATTGCCAATGATTTATGTTTATGATGTAGTCCAACAAGTGGTCTTCTGTCTTTTATGGTTGGTCTGATTCCCGCAATATGATCTACAATTTTATAGGAACAATTGATTACCGAACTCAATTTAAGTTTCAATTCATTTTTACCATCTTCAGTGGGGGATTTAGTTTTATCGGTCCAGTTAAAAGTGGCTCCTACATTATACAAATCGTCTCCGAGAGGTAAAACAAAAATTGCTGATTTAATTAAGTACGTTACTTTTAAATCGGGAGCGTGTATTGTAATTAATTCACCTTTTGCCTCACGCATTGGTAAATAATTAAAAAAAGGATTCTCTTTTAAGCCAAAACCTTCACAAAAAATGATTTTATCAGCTTGAATATTTTTATAATGAACATGATTTGCTTGTATTTCAATAAGAGAATGATCAAACGATTCGTTAATCAAACTTTTTTCTTCTTTTAAAAACGACCTATAATCTTTAGCCAATTTATTCACATCAATACGTCCTGTATGAATCAATTTACCAGCATCGAACGGAGCCCGAACAAATTTATTTGTATTTTTTATTATTTTTGGCAACATATATTCTTGCAATAAAATTCTATCACATGCCGCAAACCAATTATTCTGTTCTTCAATACTTTTAAATATTCTATAAATATTTACTTTATAATTATAGGTGGCGTTTAATTTTTTTTCCAGATTTTCATAAAATGGCATGGCGATATCTAGTTGTTCTTTTGCATTCCATACCTGAGTAAACCTTTTTAATACCACTGGGTTGTACATGCCTCCGGCAACCAAAGATGAGTTTTGAGAATTATCTTCAAATACTACAAATGACTTTTTTTGAGCATACAATTCTTCCGCGAAAGCGATACCAGCCAAACCCAAACCAACAATAATATAATCTACCTGCATAAGTAACAAAGGTAATTTATCTTAGAAAAAAGACATAAAAAAACTCCTATTTTTCAATAGGAGCTTGTATTTAATTTAGGATATAGATTAGTAATTCCACATATCTAATTCTCTATCTCTAATATTTTCTTTCAATTTATCAGATTCTAATACCTGAAAAAGTGAATTTCCTTTAATATATTCTGCAACATCACGGTTACCATATATATTTTCTTCTCTGTAAATAATAGCATTAAACCTTCTGGCATTTAATAAATGGTCAAAAGACAATGGATAAGCCGAATTTTTTTGGTTGAACACCTTCATATCATGCGTGGTGAATCTTGCGCCTGGGTACCATACCCAAAACAACTCTACCAACTCATCTTCAGCACCATCACTGTCAATAAAGTTAACATCTGGTGCAACTGGTGCAATACCTAATAATCTGTATTTTAATTCGCCTTGACGTTTGTCAAAATACCAAACACCTTTAACTCTAAAACCTGCTATATCACCTGAACTTAGATCTCTTCTATCAATATATTCGTCTGTTAAAACCTCTCCTGCATTTAACCTTTCAATTCCAGCATCAGAAGTATCAATTCTTGATAAACGACCATTGATATCTTTCATCGTAAGTTTATCTTCAAAATAGGAATCATCATAAATGTCGATAATTTCACCATTTTTAATTCCTCTTAACAAAGTATCAAATAAAGATCTTCTGTTTGAACTAATATTAGCAGTGTCTACCGGATAATAATACGGCATGTTTATCTTTTCATTTAAGTCAACATATTCCCATACTACTTTTGACCATAAAATATCTCGATCATCAATATACCCATACTCCAGTGGTCTATCATTATCTGCTGCCAATTGCTCTGGTGTTTTCATCCCTACTTGTTCCGGAATTTTTGCATTGAGCAAATTAGCTTGTGCATTTACATATCCTACAGATAGTAAAGCAATTACGGCTATTGTTAAACTTTTCAATTTCATAATTATAATTGTTTAATTTGTTATTTCAATATTTACAGGTGATGCATTTTTAAGGTAATAACCTGAGTTACCAACTAATTTTTGTTTTACATCAAATATAATAATTGCATCTCCTCTTCTGGCTTTGTTTAAAACTCTAATCGCAGCTGCATCAAATTTATTTCCTCTTACTTTTACAGTTGGCTGACCTGGTACTTTTACACTAAACCCTGTTGTATTAATTTTTAAATCGAATACAAAATCAGGTAGTAAAGAACTGATCGTTGCTTTTTGCAAGGTGCTTTTTGGCATTTTAATCATACCATACTCGCCTCTTACTGCTGCCATTGGAGCAGGAATATCTTTAATTCTAAACTTTTGACTAGAACTAATTGGTGTTCCATCAGGCAATTTAGCATTCACTTTAATATTTACTTCTCTACCTTTACCCGGGCTCATCATATATTTTCCAATACCTTTTGATTTTTTCAAGCCTGGTGCACTCGCTTTTACTGCATTATCTGCCACACCTGGTACTGAAATAGTCATTGGGTTTTGAACACCTCGGTAAACTACATTCATTTTATCTGCAGAAATTACTGCTGAATTTGGTTTTGCAACTACTGCATAAGTTGTTTCAATCGGAATTTCAACTGGCTCTCCATTTTCCATAAAAATGAATTTACCTTTAATCTCGTTTTCTCCAACATTACCTGCAGGGAAATCTAAAATAGCTCCACCATCTTTTATATTGGTAATTACTTTACCATTGATGATAACTTTGGTTGGTACCAACTTATCATCATATCTACCCAATACAATTTTACCTTGAAAATTACTACCCTGTAATGTTGCAGGCGTATTAGGTATTAAGATCGCATTGTAATTTCTCATCGATACATCGCTTTCTAATTGCCCTTGAATCATTGCAGACAACATATCTTTTTCAGATGTCTTGATATCTGCCTGAATTACGGATAAGTTAGTAACCGTTGTTATTAATGGAAATCCTTCATATCTATTTCTTAACCAAGGTTGGATTCCTTTCTTTCCAATTTCTTGATCAGAAGTGTCAAATCTATCATTTACACTACTTACGAGACCTTTGTATTCTTTACCTAATACTTTACTATAAGATTCTTTAATTTTAGCCATATTCGCTAAAAATTCATCTCCTTTTTTAGAGTTTTTATCACCCGCAAAGAAATAAGTATCTCCTTTATCTGTTCCGTCCATGGATTCGTAATTACTCTTATCCTCAACATCAATGGTTAGTTCAGTTTTCATAGCTTCTAGATAGGCATAAACCTCATCTGAAA
>CAYPHN010000089.1:0-11767 GCA_964410265.1 uncultured Flavobacteriaceae bacterium
CAGCTATTGTATTATGGGGCTAGAGCAGCTTAAAAACTTAACGGACTATTGTTTTCGTAACTCTATAATATTAATATAATTACTATTGACTACCTGTGAAATTAAGTCTATTGTATGTTCAGATTTAACTTTGTCATTTAAATAATCTTCATCTAAATGATGAGTAAAAGCTTCATACTCCCCAATTTTTTTTGTAATTGAAACATCTTCAATATATTGTAAGCTTCCAGAATTTTTCATTTGATCAATAGTCGACCTATTCCATGTATATGGTCTATATAATATATTCCATGTCCTGCATAGAAAATCAATATTTGAAATTTCTTCTATTTTTTTATTTTGAACAGAATGAACAAGACTATCAATATTATCAGAAACATTTACTATTATCTTCCAATTGGTCTCGGTCATTAAAATATCTCCTTCTAAATCTTGAATATATAATTTGACATACTCTTTAATATTTTCTTGTTGATTTTTATTAATATTCCAATTATTAATTTGTAAAGCAATTAAAATCCCTACTATTACAAGCACAATTTCACCAATAGCATATTTTAGATACTTTCCAGTTTTATTTTTTTCCATTAGGTTGTAACGTATTTTTCTAAAGAATTTTATCATTGGTATGTTGGTTTGTCATAATTCTGACTAAAGTTAATTTTAGTTATTGATCATCAATTAGTTCTAAATATTCAAAAAAATATTAATTATCACCCCATTTTTTTCATTTTCCTTTGTCGTTAGCTAGAGAAATTAATCTCGGTTTTCCGTGATGTGTGAATGAAGCACAACTCCTTTTAACCATATATTAATAAACTTTAATAGGTCAATTTATATGGATAAGGTTAGTTTAAAGCTTTTTAAAATTACTTTAATTTATTTAGAATTAAAAAAATATTTAGATTTAATATAATATTTTTACAAAAATTAAAAAAGATTGATTAAACTTTCGGTCATTATTGTCAATTATAATGTGCAATATTTTTTAGAACAATGTTTGTTAAGTGTTCAAGCATCTTGTAAAAATATTGTTGCAGAAATTATTGTTGTTGACAATAACTCAACGGATAAGAGTTGTAAAATTATCAAAGATAAATTCCCAAAAGTTTCGTTAATAGAAAATAAAATAAATGTTGGATTCGCTAAAGCCAATAATCAGGGCGTAAATAAAGCAAAGGGTATCTATGTGTTAATATTAAATCCAGATACGGTGTTGGCAGAAGATACTATAGATCAAGTGCTTAATTTCGCTAAACATCAACAAAAAATGGGTGCGATTGGGGTAAGATTTATAGATGGAACAGGTAATTTTTTGCCTGAATGTAAACGAAATGTGCCAACACTGCGTATTGCAAATCAAAAAATAAGAGGAAATTCTAAAAATTATTACGCCACGCAATTTAAAGAAAATGAAATAACAAAAGTTGATATTTTAACAGGAGCCTTTATGCTACTTAAAAGAGATGTTTATTTAGAAAACGGAGGTTTTGATGAAGATTATTTTATGTTTGGTGAAGATATTGATTTTAGTTATAAATTGATAAATAAGGGATTTCTAAATTATTATTTTGGGGAAAGCTCTATAATTCATTATAAAGGTGAAAGTACTATAAAAGATTATATTTATCTAAAAAATTTTTATGGTTCGATGCAAACATTTTACAAGAAACATTATAAAGTAAATATCTTAAGTGTTTGGTTTTCTGCTATTTTGGTAAAAATGATGGTTGTGTTTAAATCTTTAGTGAAACACGATAAAATACAAAAAAGTACTGAGCCTGTTAGCTTGTTGTATCTTGGAGAAGATATCGTAAAATACAAAAAAATAAAATCAAAATTAAGTCCTGTTAATAGTATAAAAAGTAAGGAGTTACTAATAAATATTAAAAATTTCAACTTAATAATTTTTGATAATTCGTTTTTTACTTTTAAAGAAATTATAGGCGAAATTTATGCTTTGAGAAATTCAAATATTTCGGTTAGAATAATTCCAAAAAACTGTAATTTTTTAATAGGTAGTGATACATCAGTTGGCAGAGGAGAGGTAATAGAATTTTAAAGTTGGTAGCTGGTAACAGGTATTTGTACAATTTAATCACTTGTAAATTCTAAGAAATATTAATATTTTTAAATCTTAAGTCATTAGTCTTACGTCTTCAACCTTAATCCTCACATCTACTGCAATAATATCACTACCCATGGCGATTAACGGGTTGATATCTAATTCAGAAATATCAGGAGCAATATGCAGTAGATAGGAAACTTCACAAATATATGCTGCAAATTTTTCAAGGTTAATACCTGGTTGACCCCTGTGGCCTTTTAAAATTGGGTAAGCTTTTAAATTTTTAATCATATTTTTTGCTGTTTGTAAAGAAACAGGAACCATAGCACTATTGATGTCTTTGATAATTTCTATAAATACACCTCCCAGTCCACACATCACAATTGGTGAAAATTCACCTTCTTTTTTGGCACCTATAAATATTTCTAAACCACTTATCATAGGTTGTATCAAAACTGAACTTACATTTTTTTGTTGTATCAGTTTATTAAAGCTTTTGATAAGTTCATTTTTGTTTTTTATATTTAAAATCACGCCGCCAACGTCTGATTTATGTAGTGGCCCAACAACCTTAAGCACTACCGGATACTTTAAGCTTTTCCCTATCACTTGTAATTCTGATTCCTTATGAACATCATAGGTCTTTACAAAATCTATTCCGGCAAGGTTTAAAAGTTTTATGGCTTGTTTTTGATCTAAATAACCTTTTTTTGCATGGTTAATAATCTTTTTAATATCGTTGGTGTTAGGTGTTTCAGCGGTATTGGAATTGGGTTCCGGTTTGGTGTTATTATATACCTTTGCCATTGCATTGCCAAATAAAACTTCATCGCTAAAGGCTATATTTCCGTTTTTAATAAACCTTATAATTGCATCTTTTGCATTAACAACAGATGGTAATACAGCGTAAATAGGTTTATTACCATTCTTTATTTTTTGATTTAATACGGCATAAGCGTCATCAACAGAATTTAAACCTGGGTTCCCAAAAATAATGACAATGGAATCGATATTATCGAATTTATTTTCACAATAATCAATAATGGTTTCCAATTGTTCTGCATTGCCTGTTGCTAAGAAATCAATAGGGTTTGATACAGATGAACCTTCAAATAATGAAGCTAAAAGCTGCTCACTTTCTTTTCCTTTAATTTCAGGAATTTTTAATCCCTTTGAAGATAGTATATCAGTTAGCATAACAGCCGGTCCGCCTGCATGTGTAATAATGGCAATATTTTTTCCGGCAGAAATATTTTGTTTTAGAATTCCTGCAACATGAATCAATTCATTTCTTCCGCTACAGCGAATAATTCCTGCTTTTTTAAATAGAGCATCCACAAACACCTTTGATGTTGCCAAAGCCCCGGTATGCGAAGATGCAGCTCTATTACCTTCTTTAGAGTTTCCGGCTTTTATTGCAGCTATTTTACATCCTTTTTTTATTAGTGAAGCGCTGTGTTTTAAAAATTTTACTGGATTCTTTATACTTTCTATATAGAGTATTTTAACTAGTGCACTTTGCTTGTAATCAAAGGTTTGGTCAAAATATTCCAATATTTCTTCAATACCAACTTGTGCACTGTTACCAACAGAATAAATGCTGTTAAATGTTAATCCAATACTATGTGCTGCCTCCATTATAAACACAGCGGTTGCTCCCGAACCAGAAATAAAATCAACACCATTTGGATCTAATTTAGGAATGGGAGACGTAAAAACACCTGTGTAATTTTGGTTGATCAACCCGATATTATTTGGTCCCAATAAGCTGGCTCCAGAACTGTTTATTAACTTTACAATTTTTTGTTCAAGCATAGCTCCATGACTATCTTTTTCACTAAAACCGGCTGAAAATATTATAAATCCTTTGGTATTTTTTTGCTGACATAATATTTTTACCGTTTCCGGAATAAATTTAGCTGGGATAGCAATTATAGCAAGATCAACATTGGGTATATCGATTGTATTTTTATAGGATCTTATATTTTGAACTACATCATTTTTTGGGTTAACAACAAAAAGATTACCATTAAAATTAGTTGTTATTAAATTTTTTAAAACTTTTCCTCCAGGGCTGTGTAAATTATCCGAACCACCAATTACCACGATACTTTTTGGGTTGATGAGATTAGGGTGTAGCATACAAACAAGATTTCAAAAGGTAAAGTAAATAAAAATAATTGTTAAAGTAACTGATAATTATCATTCTAATAGTGGATTATAATTCGTTATTTTGATAAGTCTGATTCTCTAAGAGATATTTAGATTAAAGCACAATAATTAATTCCATTGGGTATGTATGCATTTTCACACGCAGTAAACTCTATGCATTCTGAAGACATAAAATTATTAATGAAGCTGACTTCAGGAAAAAGTTTGATTTCCTTTGCGGGAGGTATGCCAAATAATGATTTGTTTCCTGTAAAGCAGATCGACGAAATATACAATACTTTACCAAGTGTTTTAAAGAAACAATGTTTTCAATATGGGCCTACTTCAGGGTTTCCGCCTTTAATAAAATCAATAAATAGATTGTTACTTAAAAAGGGATTACCTGTTGATCAAAATAAGGTGTTAATTACAACAGGGTCTTTACAGGCCATAAGTATCATTACGCAAGAGTTTGTAAATAAGGGGGATATAGTATTAACTGAGAATCCGAGTTTTGTAGGAGCCTTATCTGTATTTGAAACTTATGGCGCTGAAATTCATGGTATTGCTATTGATGAAAATGGTATTGTGATTGAGGCCTTAAAGGATAAGTTAAATCGTTTAGAAAAAACACCTAAATTTTTATATGTAACACCTAATTATCACAATCCGGCAGGAATAATTTATTCGCCCGAGCGAAAAATTGAATTATTAAAGACATTGTCGGGCACCGGAATTATTTTAATTGAAGATGATGCCTATAGCGATTTGTATTTTAAGGAAGAGGAAAAATATTTAACCAAATCCATGAAATGCAATAGCGATTTTGATGTTGAAATTATTTATACAGGGTCGTTTTCAAAAATATTAGGGCCTGGTTTTAGGCTTGGTTATATGTTGGCATCGCCCTTAATTTTTGAAAAAGCTGAATCTATAAAACAGGCTTTAGATGCTTGTACCTCCAACTTCATGCAAATCCTTGCCAATGAATTTATAAGGCAAAACAAGCTGGGTCATTATCTAGAGTTTTTAAGAAAAGAGTATGCAGAGAGAAAAGATTTGCTACAGGAAAGTTTGGTAAAATACATGCCCGATGTTGTAAGTTGGACACAACCAAAAGGCGGGTTTTATTTTTGGTTAGAATTACCAAGTCAAATCCGGTCTACCGATATTTTTAAAGAAAGTATTAAAAAAGGTGTGGTTTTCGTTACCGGAAGAACTTTTGATCCGGCAAGTATAAAGGATGATAGATTACGACTTTCTTTTGCCAATGTTGCAACAAAAGATATCAATAAAGGTGTAAAAATTTTGGCAGAGGCTATGCACAGTGTTTTAAAAACCGCCTTGAGAGATGTTTAACGTTCAAATATTCACCACCTATTTATTTCCTCATAAGTACATGCAAGTTTATAGGTAACAGGAATACCTTGATAAAATAAAACACCATAAAACATGCATTATTTAATAAACAAATTCGGTAAAACCTTTTGACAATTTTTTGCCAGTTTCAAAAGCTACTAAATTCATATCAATAATTCTTTCACTTTTTTCACTAAAGAATTTTTTTATAGCATCTAATAAACTTTCTTCTGATAAGGGCAATAAATGAGATGCAGCTCCAAGTAATATTATATTGGCAATCTTGGAGTTGCCAATTTTTTTCGCTTCCGATGTAGCATTTAGTATGACATGATTTTTATGCGATATAATTTGTTTATACAAGTTGTGTTTTTCAGGATAATTCACAATATTTACAAAAGTATTTGAATCTGATATCAACCACCCATCTTCTCTTAAATAGGGTAAATAGCGTAAAAGTTCCATGGGTTCAACTGATAAAATTAAATTGGCTTTACCCAATGGAATTAAATCAGAATAAATTTCACTATTCGAAATTCGGATGTGTGCTTGAATAGCACCACCACGTTGACTCATACTGTGAACTTCAGATTGTTTGAGATTCAAACCCTGTTCAAGAGCTGCTGAATCAATAATAGTTGCAATGGTCAATATACCTTGGCCTCCAACACCTGCTAATATTATATTTGTTTTCATTTGACTGGAATTTTAATAAAAGGCTGCTAATTTATTTTTTATATCTTCTTTCTTTTGTCGTGATAATCTAACGCAAGGTCTTTGTGAAATAATTATAGATACCCCTTTGTAAATTAGTTCATTATGAAGTGTGGTTATATTTTTTTCATGGTTTTTCTTTAAAGGGGTCATCATTTTTAGATGCTTTGGATCCACTCCAATACCCAAACAAATATTTTTTAATCTTCCCAATGCTGCACTATCTTGTGTCCCGGTCATGGCCACTGTAGAATTATCCGAAATAATTACTGTTATAGGAGAGTTTTCGTAAACAGCATCCAACAAACCTGTCATTCCAGAATGGGTGAAAGTTGAGTCACCAATAACGGCTATTACATTATCCAAACCAGCATCAGCAGCACCTTTTGCCATAGTTATAGAAGCTCCCATATCAATTAAAGTATTGATGGTATTTAGCGGAGCCATTGCTCCTAAAGCATAGCATCCAATATCACCAAAAACTCTTTTTTCTCCAATTACAGGTATCAAAGCATTAATCACATTAAACAGATCTGTATGACCACAGCCTTCACAAAGTTGGGGTGGTCTACCCACAACAACCTCAGGAACCTTTCTTGTTTTGTCTTGAAAAAAACCAGCGGCCAAGCCTACTATATTGGGGTTTAACTCGCCTGTCATTGGTAAATCACCAGAGAGACGTCCTTTTATTTTATCATTAACATCAAAGTAATTATGAAGTAATTCCTCCACCAAGGGGTAACCTTCTTCAACAACTAATACTTCTTCGCAGTGTTTGTATATTTCTTTTATCTTTTCTTTCGGAAGGGGGTATTGTGATATTTTCAATATCGAATAAAAACTTGCATTTTCCCCAATATTTTCCATCACATAATTGTAGGTTATTCCACAGGTAATAATTCCTAAGCGACTATCTTCACTTAAGTTTAACTTGTTTAAACTGGATTTTTCAGAGTATTTTATTAGCTGTTGTTTTTTGTCTGCTAATTTTTTGTATTGTTCTTTTGCATTGGAAGGAATGAGCGCAAAGCGTTTGCTATTAATAGGTAATTGAATACCGTTTTGTTTTCGTCTTTCCTTAAAAATAACACCTGCTCTTGAATGAGATAAACGAGTTACCATTCTTATAAGTATAGGTAGTTTTAGTTCTTCAGAAAGATCGAAAGCATAGTGCATAAAATTATATGCTTCCTGTTGATTGGAAGGTTCTAAAATAGGAACCATGGCAAATTTCCCATAGAATCTGGAGTCTTGTTCGTTTTGAGATGAATGCATGGATGGGTCATCTGCAACAACAACAATTAGACCACCATTAATACCAGATACAGCCATGTTCATAAATACATCAGAAGCAACATTCAAACCTACATGTTTCATTACAACCATAGATCTTTTACCCGTGTATGACATGCCTAAAGCCGATTCCATAGCTGTTTTCTCATTGACGGACCAAGTTGTATGAATACCTAGTTCTTTCGCTATTTTTGACTTTTGAATATATTCGGTTATTTCTGTTGAAGGTGTTCCAGGATAGGCATAAACTCCTGATAAGCCTGCGTTTATTGCACCCATGGCAAGAGCCTCATTTCCTAGAACTAAATTTTTCATACAATTAAAGTTGTTTTATATAATCCCTAAATGTATAGTATAATAATATTATATTTTATGACATTCATCATGCTCATCAACGAGATTAGTAATTTTATTATTTCTATAAATTTTAATCGTAATTTTATAGTTCTAAATAACCTAGATGAATAAGAACGAATTATACCCTATTTTTTTAAAAGTATCTGTATTGGAAGTACTTATTATTGGAGCCGGTAAAGTTGGTTATGAAAAATTGTCTTTTTTATTAAAATCAAGCCCTCATGCAAAAGTAACTGTTGTAGCCAAAAAGGTTGATCCAGAATTATTGGTTTTGGCAAAAAAACATTTGGTTAAAATAGAATTGTTTCCTTATAACAAATCTTTTTTAATAGATAAGCATATCGTTATTGCAGCAACAAACAGCTTAGAAGTAAATTTGCAAATCCACAAAGATTGCAAAGCGAAAAATATTTTAGTTAATGTTGCTGATAATCCTGCCTATTGTGATTTTTATATGGGAGGAATTGTAACCAAAGGGAATATCAAACTAGCTATTTCAACCAATGGTAAATCACCAACAGCGGCTAAAAGATTGCGTCAGTTTTTTGAGGAGGTTTTACCAGAAGATATGAATGATTTAGTAGAAAATTTAAATGAATACAGACAAACAATTCAAGGTGATTTTGAAGAAAAAGTTAAGAAACTGAATGATCTTACGAAAGGAATGCTTCGAGAAAATGATTAGTTTTTAAATTTATGGAAGTGATCAAGTTTATTGAAGGTTTAGTTCTCAGAAGTTTAAATTATATTGAATTTTATTAACCCATAAAAACTCAAATAAAAAAAGCATAATCCAGTTGATAACAAAATTAGGGGGAATAAAATTACCAAACTGGAAAATGCTAAATATTTAATATAACGCTATAGGTTATATATAAATTGTTTTACTGAGGATTGGCACCTAATTTTTACTAATAATAATATGATGATGAACCTTTTTAAAATTAGGATAAACCTTTATGAAATTATTAAATACGCAATAATAGTTTAAATAACTATATTTAATTTATATTATCTTTAAATAACTAAAAACTCCTAAATTTTCTGCTTTTATTTATTAAATTTGCAAACGAATAAAATCAAATAGAATGTCAAAATTTGAATTGAAATTACCTAAAATGGGTGAAAGTGTTGCTGAAGCAACAATTACTTCTTGGTTAAAAGAAGTTGGAGATACTATCGAGTTGGATGAGGTAATCGTTGAAATAGCTACTGATAAAGTAGATTCTGAAGTTCCTAGTGAGGTTGAAGGCATTTTAATTAAAAGATTTTATGAAGTTGATGATGTTATAGCGGTAGGAGAAACCATAGCTATTATTGAAACAGGCGGTGATGTTGTTACTACTGAAAATAAGGCCGATACATCTAGTGAAAATGTGGTAAAGGTTATTATTCCTTCAGTAGAAGTTGTTAAAGCTGAGAATACCATTGTAAAAGATATGGTTGCTGGTTTAAAGGAGCTTAGTGGTAAATTTTATTCACCTTTGGTAAAAAACATTGCAAAAAAAGAAGGTGTTACAAAGGAAGAGCTTGAAGTTATTAGCGGTACTGGTGCAGACCAAAGAGTTACTAAAAATGATATTTTAAAATATATTGCAAATAGAGGATCAGTAGCAAGTGATGTTGCTTCACAAAAATTATCAGTTCATGTTTCAAAACAAAAAGTAGAAAGTAAAATAGGAAAATCACCTGTTTCTATTGGTGGTGAAGATGAGATTATTGAAATGACTCGTATGGGCAAATTGATAGCCAAACATATGGTTGATTCTGTTCAAATTTCTGCGCATGTTCAAAGTTTTGTTGAGGTTGATGTCACCAATATTGTTCGATGGAGAAATAGAGTAAAAGATGAATTCTTTAAGCGTGAAGGTGAAAAAATAACCTATACACCAATTTTTATGGAAGCTGTGGCAAAGGCTTTAAAAGATTTTCCTTTAATGAATGTTTCGGTAGATGGTGATAGAATAATTAAAAGAAAGGATATCAATTTAGGAATGGCAGCTGCCTTGTCGGATGGTAATTTGATAGTACCAGTAATTAAAAAGGCCGATCAGCTGAATTTGGTGGGAATGACAAAAGCGGTGAATGATTTGGCGAAAAGAGCCAGATCGGGTAAATTAATGCCAGATGATATTCAAGGAGGTACTTTTACAGTAACTAATGTTGGTGGATTTGGTAGTATTATGGGTACACCAATTATTAACCAACCGCAAGTAGGTATTTTGGCCTTGGGGTCTGTTAGAAAAATGCCAGCAGTAATTGAAACTCCCGAAGGAGATTTTATTGGAATTCGTCATAAAATGATTATTTCACATTCTTATGATCACCGCGTTGTAAATGGCGCATTAGGAAGTATGTTTGCGAAAAGAATATCAGATTATTTGGAAGCATGGGATGCCAATGCCGGTTTTTAACCGATTAACTTTTTGTAAATTGTCATCAAAATTTTGACGATTTAAATATTAAATAATAAGTACATGAATATTACCCTCAAAAAACCAATTGTATTTTTTGATTTAGAAACTACAGGTATTCAAATAGCAACGGATAGAATTGTTGAAATTTCTATTTTAAAGGTTTATCCAAACGGAAATAAGGAAAGTAAAACCTGGTTGGTAAATCCAGAAATGGAAATACCACAAGAAGCTTCTGATATTCATGGTATTACCAATGAAAAAGTAGTGACCGAACCTACTTTTAATGAGTTGGCGTCAACAGTGAGTGAGATGATCTCCGGTTGTGATCTCGCTGGTTTTAATTCAAACCGATTTGATATTCCGCTATTAGCGGAAGAAATGTTACGTGCCGATGTTAATTTTGATATGCAAGGTAGAAAAGCCATTGATGTTCAGGTGATTTTCCATAAAAAAGAACAGCGTACTTTAGGTGCAGGATATGAGTTTTATTGTGGTAAAAAACTGGAAAATGCGCATTCGGCAGAAGCCGATACTTTGGCAACC
Source organism: uncultured Flavobacteriaceae bacterium (assembly GCA_964410265.1). Taxonomy (GTDB): domain Bacteria; phylum Bacteroidota; class Bacteroidia; order Flavobacteriales; family Flavobacteriaceae; genus Lutimonas. The sequence goes on from CAYPHN010000089.1 coordinate 10,903, forward strand.
TTTGAAATATTGGAAGCACAAATTGAAAAATATGAAGATGTTGACAGTGATGTATCTTTTTTAAGTGAATATTCAACACACAACAAAAGAGCTGATTTTGCTGGTTTTATTAATTTTGATAGTGATGATAATGAAATATTTTCATTCGGTAAGTACAAAGGCACAAAAGTTGTGGATGTATTTAGAAGTAATCCTGGTTATTATAGTTGGATGCAAAATGCAGATTTTCCCTTGTATACGAAAAAGGTATTAACAAAAATCAAAGAAACGATGAACCCAAAGAAACAAATTAGTACTTTGGAAGATTTACAGAATAAATTCAATAAAAAAATATAATTATGCTATATGATTTTGAAGATTTAGCGGATGATTCAAAAATTTGGGTTTATCAATCCAATAGAGAATTTAAGGCACAAGAAGTAGAAGAGATTAAACTTATTTTAGAGCGATTTATTGCCACTTGGAAACGCCATGGAGATGATTTAAAAGCTTCTTACGAGATAAGATATAATCAATTTATTATTATTGCGGTTGATGAAACTTACAATGGAGTTTCTGGTTGTTCTATCGATGCCTCAACACATATATTTAAGCAAATCGAAAATACGTATAAAGTTGAATTGTTCAATAAGTTGCAAACTGCATTTAAATATGGCGAAAACATCAATATTGTTAGCTTAGCTGAATTTCAAAAATATGCTAAAGAACAAAAAATTGATAGGCACACCATTGTATTTAACAATATGATACAAACCAAAAAAGAATTGGAAACCAATTGGGAGGTAATCGCAAATAAGAGTTGGCATAGTCGATATTTTTAATATATTTGGCAACGTCATGAGTACAACAATAGAGCTTTCATTCG
>CAYPHN010000090.1:0-11647 GCA_964410265.1 uncultured Flavobacteriaceae bacterium
AACACTCGATAGTGTACGTTCAGCGATTCATTATTTTCAAAATAATAATGAGGTTGATTTGATATTTATGGATATTCATTTAGGTGATGGTATTGCTTTTGAAATTTATGAAGAAGTTACAATTTCGACTCCTATTATTTTTACAACAGCTTATGACCAATATGCAATTAAAGCATTTAAGGTAAATAGTGTAGATTATTTGTTGAAGCCAATCAACAAAGAAGAATTGAGAAATGCTATTGCAAAATTTGAAGAGAACAGTGCAAGTATTCAGGATATACAAAAAATACAAAAAATTTTAACTGAAATTAAGCAGCAAAATAAAACCTACAAGACTACATTTTTGGTACATCAAAGAGAATCTCTTATTCCATTAAAAACAGAAAAAATCGCATTCTTCAATATAGATTCTGGTATTGTAAAAGGAACCACACATAGCAATGAATCCTTTATAATGGATAGGAAAATGGAAGATTTAATATCAGAAATAGATCCTTCACTATTTTATAGAGTGAATAGACAACTTATTGTGCAAAGAACTGCTATAAAAAAAATAAATTATTCTTTTAACGGAAAACTTACCTTAACAGTGTCTCCTAAATTCATTGAGTCTATCATAATCAGTAAAGCTAAATCAACACATTTTAAAGAGTGGATGCGGAATTACTAACTATTTGTTAGCTATTGGTTTTTCCTTTTAGATATGTTTCGGGTGTTAAAATTGCCAATTTACTATTTTTAAAATCTTTTATGTTTCTTGTCAAAATAATTTTAATCTCTCCATTTTCTGTTGCAGAAAAATTTTGTAGCGCATCTTCAAAATCTTTAAATTTAGAATTCAGAGCGTTTAAAACCACATCTTTGTCAATTTTGATAACTTCAATTATATGGAGAAGTTGTTTTATTTTTTCAACGATAATATCGTGTTTTGCAGTTTTTCTAAGTAAATAATATACATTGGAAATTATTACAGGAGTTGTAAATCCAATTAATTTCTTTTCTTCACATAAATTTAGAACTTCAGTAGCATATTTCTCAAAAGGTTTTCTATCAAAAAAGAAATCAAGTAATACGTCTGTGTCAATTAAAACTTTATCCATTACAAATATTTTTCTTCTAAACGTTTTTCTAGTTCTTTTTTAAAATCCATATTCCTGGGCATTTTAAAAGAACCTTTTAAGGATTCTACAATTGGACTAAGTTTATTGCTTTTCTTTTCCCCTTCCTCTTTTGTGAGTGTTTTTAAATAATTCTCTATTATATTCGATAAACTACGATTTTTTCCTTTCGCATAGTTTTTTGCTCGCTCAATTATATCTTGTTCAATCGTTAATGTCAATTTTGTATTCATAATAATAAATTTATGAGTTCCTAATTTTACAAAAATAGGAAATAAAACTCAAAGCACGTGTTAAATTATTTAATTTTACACGTGATTATTTTTTGTTGTGGTCAATTAAGGTTAAATTGGTATCACTTCACTTACAAATTTAGTCGCTTCACAAAATAATCCGCTCTCAAATAGTAAAGTTAAAATTATCTTTGACTAGATTCTTAAACGCTATTTTAATGTCTAAAAACGACAAATATGGAGTTACAACAAACCTAAAGCAATTACATCAAGTTTTAACTGAATTTGTACAAAAACATAAAAAGTATAAATCAACATTTTTAGTACAACAAGATGATTCGCTTGTACCTATAGAAACCGAGGTTTTTGCATATTTCAATATAAAATTTGGTATTGTAAGAGGAATTACATTTGATAAAGAACACCTAATTATAGATAAAAAAATGAGAAATCTAGAAACAGAATTAAACCCAACCCAATTTTTTAGAGCCAATAGGCAATTCATCATACAACGCACAGCAATAAAAAAAATAAATAATGTTGTCAACGGAAAACTTAGTATAACTGTCTTTCCTAAATTCAATGAACAAATTTTAATTAGTAAAACGAAGTCTAAACATTTTAAAAATTGGATAAGTGCGTATTGATTTTTACTTTGAACCGCAATCTATACACTTCACTTTTAAATTTGGTCGCTTCACTTTACAATTTCATTTCATATGAAATATTAGAATTAATTTCAACAAAAATTAATAGTCATTTTAAGACTAAATACAATTAATAAAGAAGGTTTAGCATTTCAGGTAACTAAATAAACAGTATAATAATCAATAACCAAATGAAAAAGTTTATCCTATTTTTTCTGTTAGCAAGTACGCTAACTATTACACAAGCACAAAAAACAGTAACCATTGGTATTCTTGCTGATGAACCAGCAAAAAATACGCAATTATTAAGTCAATTAAAAAATGAAATAAAAACAATTGTAGGGCAGCAAACAACCATTGTATTTGGTGAAGTTCTTGCAAATAATTTTGATAGTGCTACTGCAAAAGTAAATTACCAAAAACTGCTTGCCAATGAAACAGATATTATCTTAACATTTGGAGTTGTAGATATTATCGTGTTACACCAAGAAACCAATTATCCAAAACCAGTAATTGTATTCGGTTCTATAAATAGCGACTTTATAAAATTACCAAAAGGTCAAAAGACATCAGGCATAAATAATATGACCTATATCATAGCACCTTCTTCTTATGCTAAAGATTTAGATGCATTTGCAAAATTATATGATTATAAAAAAATAGGGATTTTGGTAGATGATTACCTGCCAAAAGTTTTGCCACTTAATACTGTTTTTGATGCTTATTTTTCAACTAAAGAGTCCACATATAAATTGATCCCTATTAATAAATCAACCCAGTTTGACACCATCTTAAATGATATTGATGCAATATATCTTACAGGTGGGTTTAATTTTACTGATGTAGAATTTAACAAAATGGTTGCAGCAATCAATCAAAAAAAATTACCTTCTTTTTCATCAGTACGTAAGGCAGATGTAGAGCGAGGAATTTTGGCAAGCAATCAGCCAGAAACAAATATCAAACAATTTTTTAGACGTATTGCTTTAAATGTAGAAGCGATTATTAGTGGTACAAACCCTTCGGAATTACCGCTAAAACTATCCTATAAAAACAAATTAACGATAAATAATACAACGGCAGAACAAATTGGTTTTCCGATGCGGTATAGTATGTTGGCGACTGCTGATATAATTGGTGATGATACAAAGGTCGAACCAGAATCGGCATTATCTATCGTTGACATTATGAAAAGTGTGGTTGGCGAAAACCTTTCTCTTAAAGCCGAAAAAAAAGAAATCGATTTGACTCGGCAAGATATTAGAACTGCTAAAAGCAGTTACCTGCCTGACTTGACTGCCAATGCTTCTGGAGCACATACTGACCCAATAACTGCTGAATCTCGCGGAGGTCGAAGCCCTGAATTTTCAACCTCAGGAGATATTGCTTTACAACAACTCATTTATTCTGAAAGTGCTTCGGCTGAAATTGATATTAGAGAAAGTCTTGAAAAAGCACAGCAAGAAACCTATAACGCAGCAGAGTTAGATGCGCTATTAAATGCAACAACGGCCTATTTTAATGCGTTAATATTAAAAACAAATGCAAATATTCAGAATCAAAACCTACAGGTTACCAAACAAAATTTAGAATTGGCTGAACAAAACTTCCAAGCAGGAGCATCAGGAAAATCGGATGTATTGCGTTTTAGAAGTGAGTTAGCACAGAATACACAAAGTTTAATTACCGCAGGAAATCGATTAAGTCAAGCATATTTTACCATTAACCAATTAATGAATGTTGATATAGCAACTAAAATAGCAATTCAAGATGCTAAAATCTCATTAGGTATTTATAAAGACTATAATTACCCTGAAATGATAAGACTGTTAGATGACCCAAAAATGCAGTCAACATTAATTGTATTTCTTATAGAAGAAGCAAAAAATAATGCTCCAGAATTAAAGAATTTGGGATATAACTTAAATGTAGTTGAGCGTAATTATAGATTAAATAATGGTGGACGTTTTATTCCGACTGTAGCTTTGCAAGGACAATATAATTTGAGATTTACCCAATCTGGTAGTGGCTCGGTAGTACCAATTGGTTTTCCTGATATTCCTGATCAAGGCTATAATGTGGGATTAAATATATCATTGCCCATTTTTCAGCAAAATCAACGTAATATAAATCGACAAACGGCTAAAATTCAAGAGGACCAATTATTGATTCAAAAAGATAATATAGAATTAAATATCGAAACAAATATCAATACTATTGTATTTGATATTATAACTGAAATTGCCAATATAGAAATATCAAAAATTGCAGAAGAAACCGCAAAAGAGAATTTAGAACTAACACAAAATGCTTATCAAGAAGGTGCAGTTCCGATAATTCAATTAATTGATGCACAAACAAATTATTTACAAACACAATTGGCAAGTGCCACAGCAAATTACAATTACTTATTAGTGTCCATGCAGTTAGAACGTGCAATGGGTTACTTCTTTTTAATGAATTCAACAACAAATAATCAAGCTTTTATACAAAGAGCGACTCAATTTATGCTAAATAATAACTAAATCGTATTACAATGAAATTCACAAAATATATAATTCCTGTATTTGCATTTTTACTGCTTCTTACATCTTGTAAAGAGAAAGTAGAAGAGAAAGAAGTAGTTCTAAAACCTGTAAAATATCAAGTAGTTGGTACTTCTGATGGACAGCGAGTAAGAACATTTAGTGGTTCTGTAAAAGCAGGTGATGAAATTGAATTGAGTTTTAGAGCCAACGGAATTATTACAGAACTTAATATAAAAGTAGGACAGCTAGTTAAAAAAGGAGGTGTGCTAGCAAGATTAGACAATGTACAAGCAAATTTAGCTTACGAACAAGCAAAGTCGGCAGTAAATGCAGCACAATCTGCTATGAATACTGCGAAGTCTAGTTTAGATAGGATTAAGTCTTTGTTTGAAAAAGGAAGCAATTCATTAAGTGATTATGAAAAGGCAAAAAATTCGTACCAATCTGCTTTAGACCAATTTGAATCTGCAAAACGCAATAAAAGTATCCAAGCCTCACAAATAGAATATGGAATTATTAGAGCACCCAAAAGCGGCATTATTGCTTCTAAAAATGTGGATTTGAATGAACATACAAGTGCAGGAAATACAATTGCAGTTTTAAATGCAGGAAAAGGAATTAACATTGTTGTTGGCTTACCAGAAAATATTATCAATAAAGTAAAAGTAGGAATGGAAACCGACCTTGGTTTTTCAGCAATAAATGACAAAAATTTAAAAGGAAGAGTTATAGAAGTATCACCCGTTGTTGATGCAAATACTTCTGTATATCCTGTAAAAATGGAAATTATTGATGCTACTGATGCAATTAAACCTGGTATGACTGCAAGTGTAACTTTCAATTTTGGAAAAAAAAATGCTGTAAAAGACAATACACTTGTTATCCCAGTAAAAGCAGTGGGTGAAGATGGAAAAGGAAACTATGTTTTTCTTATTGAATCTACAGATGGAAAGGTTGGGACTGTAAAAAAACATCCTATAAAAATTGGAGAATTAACAGCATCTGGTTTTAAGGTTGAAAGTGGACTTTCAGCAGGTGATAAAATTGCAACCGCAGGTTTGCAAAGTTTATTAGATGGTCAAAAAGTAAAACTTCAATAATTTTTCAAGCCTAAAACCTTATAAAGTATGAATTTCGCAAAATTTTCAATAGAAAAAAATAGAATTGTTTTAAGTATTCTTGGTGTTGTTCTTATAATGGGAATGATAACCTACGGATCACTTTCTCGTGATAGTATGCCACCATATACCGTTCGTGTTGCCACAGTGGTAACTTCATTTCCTGGTGCTGGTCCAGAACGAGTAGAAGAATTGGTAACAGATAAAATTGAAAAACTCGCATAAGAACTTCCCGAATTAAAGGAAGTGAAAAGTACCTCTCGTACAGGGCTTTCAGTAGTGAATGTAGAATTAAAATTGGACGTAAAACCTGAAGAATTACAAGCCGTTTGGGACAGGTTGCGAAGAAAATTAAGTTCACTTCAAGGCTTGCCGAGTAATGTTACTCCGCAATTAAAAGATGATGGTATTGGCGAAGTTTTTGGTATTGCAGTTGCTATTACAAGCGATGGATTTTCGTATAAAGAAGTAAAAGAATATGCAGATGATTTGCGAAATGATTTAATTAAATTGGAGGATGCCGCAAAGGTTGAAATAAATGGAGCACAAGAAGAACGAGTATTTGTAAAATTTGACAATGCTAAATTGAAACAATACGGACTAACTTCCAGTAGTTTGCAAAACTTAATTAAAAACACCAATATTTTAAATTCAGGAGGAAAAATAAATATTGAAGAAGAACGTATTATTTTGGAACCAACTGGTAATTTTAATTCGTTAGATGATATAAAAGAAATGCTAATTCCTGTTGGAGAAGGCGGACAAGTAGTTGCTTTAGAAGATATGACCACTATTGAGAAAGGCTATATCTATCCACCAGAACAAATAGTGAAAGTTAGTGGCAAAGAAGCCATTTCATTACATATTACCTTAAAAGACGGTCGAAATATCATTAAATTAGGAGAAGAACTTGATGTCGTACTAACAGCCTACAATAACAAGATGCCTGTAGGACTTTCTGTATCAAGAATATCGTCTATCGATACCTATATCAGTGATAAAATTAGTGGCTTTATGAGTAACCTTATACAAGCCATCTCTATTGTATTGATAGTAATGCTTATCTTTTTAGGATTTAGAACAGGATTTGTCATCGCAAGTTTAATTCCAATGGTAACCATTACTACACTTATGGTAATGGGATTAATGGGTATGGGTCTAAACCAAATAACCTTGGCAGCATTAATAATGGCATTAGGTATGATGGTTGATAATGGCATTGTAGTTGCCGAAACCATTATGGTGAAAATGGAAAAAGGAATGTCGGTTAAGCAAGCAGCCATTGAAGGCTGTTCCGAATTATTTATGCCGTTACTTATTTCTACGCTAACAACTTCGGCAGCATTTTTGGCTTTCTATATGGCAGAATCTGCAATGGGAGATATTATGGGACCACTTTTTGTGGTAATTTCCATTGCATTGGTATCTTCTTGGCTTATATCTTTAAGTGTAATTACCCTATTTTGTGTGTTTTTCTTGAAAGTGGAAAAGAAGTCAGAAAAGAAATTAGGCTTTTTAGATAAAATGATACTTGCGATGAAGACCAAATATAAAGACCTTATTCTTTGGGCACTTTCTTGGAAAAAAACAGTATTAATTGGTATTGTTGGACTATTTTTTCTGTCCATTTACGGATTCAAATTTTTAGAGGTGCTGTTCTTTCCCGATAGTGACCGTAATATGATTACCATTGATGTGAACTTGCCACAAGGCACAAAAATTGAAAGTACTACGGAAACCGTTTTGGCTATTGAAAAATATATACAAGATAATTTACAGGTCAATGAAGAGCGTACAGATGGTATCGTAGATTGGTCTGCTTTTATAGGAAAAGGACCTTCGTCTTATGATTTGGGTTACACAACGGAAGAAGGTAATTCCAATTATGCGCATATTTTGGTGAATACCACCGAATTTTTAGTGAATATGGATATGATTAAGCAGTTAGATGCTTTTTGCTTTAATGCGTTTCCGAACGCAAATATTAAAGTAGGCTTGTTGGCATCTGGTGGCGGAGGAACGCCTATAGAAGTAAAGGTTTCTGGAGATGATCCAGATAAATTGGCCATTATTTCAGAGTCTGTAAAAGCAAAATTATTCAGTATTTCTGGTACAAAGAACATTAAAGACGATTGGGGACCAAAAGGAAAGAAATTTGTGATAGATATCAATCAAAATAACGCACAAGCAGCAGGAATTACCAATCAAGATATAGCAACTTCATTGCAAACTGTTTTAGATGGTTTTCAAGCAGGTGAGTTTCGGGAAGGCGATAAATCAATACCAATTGTAATGCTAAGTGCAGCAAGTAAAGAGCAATCATTAGCGTCTTTGGAGTCTTTAAATATTTATGGGCAAAATTCTGGGAAAAGTGTACCCTTGTTACAGGTTGCCAAAATAGTTCCGCAATGGCAATACGCCAAAATAAAGCGCTTGAATTTATCCAGAACAATTAATGTAACAAGTGAATTGACCGAAGATGGAAATGCCAATGTAATAGCACAAACTATAACACCTTGGTTAGACGAACAAAAAGAAAGTTGGGGTGATGGTTATACCTATTCTTTGGGAGGAGATGCAGAAAATAGTGCCGAAAATATGGGTGCTGTTATAAAATATTTGCCATTGTCGGCTTTTATTATTGTAATGCTCTTGATCATTCAATTTAATTCCTTTAGAAAAATGACAATGATTGTTTTAACAATCCCATTAGGAGTAATTGGTATGGTTTTAGGCTTATTGATTTTTGGAGTACCCTTTGGGTTTATGGCGTTTTTAGGCGTAATTTCTTTAGCAGGTATTGTAATTAACAATGCCATTGTATTGGTAGATAGAATTGAAGTAGAAGAAGACGAATTAAAGCGAACACCACAAGACGCTATTATTTCTGCTTGTTTACAACGATTTAGGCCTATAGTTTTAGCAACTTTCACAACTGTACTAGGGCTAATTCCATTATATCTTGGTGGAGGAGCAATGTGGGAACCATTAGCAGTTACTATTATGATTGGTTTGTTATTTGGAACCGTAATTACATTACTTTTTATCCCTGCATTTTATAGTGTATTGTACAAAGTAGATTATAAAGGTTATGTATTTAAAAAAGAACTGTTGGATTAATAGATGTTAAAAAAAATCTATCCATATCGTTTTGAAATATTCTTTTTTAGTCAGATTGCAATCTTGTTTGGTTCATTACTTGTTCCATTAACTTTCTTTGAAAATATTGCGTCACCTATCTTATCTCAAATCAATCTTTTAGCAGGAATTTTATTGATTTCAAAAGAAAGAAAACTGATGTGGTTTTTGGTGGTGTTGCTTGTAATAACAAGTATTGCTGTTGGCTTAGATTTAATAGGAGAAACCAGTAATAACCGTTTAGGATTTCTACAAATGGCTGCTTACTTTTTGTTTTATGTTGTTGTAACATTAGAGATTATAAAACAAGTTTGGAATGCAAAATTGGTCAATAAAAATGTGATTTTTGGGTTGATAAGTGGTTATATATCCCTAGGATTGATTGGTTTTTTTATTTTTTTAACGATTGAAATGATACACCCAAACTCTTTTAGCGGATTGGTATTTACAAGTACAAATGCTGAAGCCATTGCCGAAGAGTTAATCTATTTCAGTTATATAACCTTAACAACCATAGGTTATGGCGATATTCTACCTATTACTCCGTTGGCACGAAAAGCAGCAATTTTGATTGGCTTGGTTGGTCAAATGTATTTAGTGGTTATTACTGCTATTGTGGTTGGAAAATATATTAATCAGTCATCTAATCAAACAAAAAATGATTAAAACAATATTTCTTTCACCATTTCAAAAATTTGCAAAAAAAGGAATAAAACCTAAAAAATAATTTAAAATGAAGCAAATAAAAAAAACACTCACTTTCGTGATTTTAGTATCAATACTGTCAAGTTGTGCATCAGTTAAACTCACAGATAATTGGAAATCAAATGATTTTAATTTAATCAATACTGAAAAAATATTGGTGATTGCCAAATCTAAAGATGCTACTATTAGTAAATCATACGAAAAAGAAATAGCTACCAGACTGAGATCTAGAGGTGTTGCTGCTATTGAAAGGCATTTAAAATATCCATTTCTATCAGATAATTCAACTCAAACCAAAGAAGAAATTGAAAACATTGTGCAACAATTTAAAAAAGATGGTATCAATGGTATAATAGTAACATCACTTAAAGACGTGAAAGTTAAAACAAAAATTATAACTGAAGGTGGCTATGATTCGTATCCTACTTCCACTAATAAAGCGTTTATTTCTTTTAGAGCCTACAACAATGATGTTAATTCATTAAACACATTGCCTATTCCTGAAACACCAAAAACAACTACAGTATTAAAATCTAAAACCTATTTTCTAGAAGCAGTAACCTACAATCTTTCATTAGAAGGAGAAAAACAATTAGTTGGTATTTTGCAAGTAGATGTAACTGACCCTGAAAGTGCTACAGAAGTGTTAAAAGGTTTTTCGAAGATTGTTACAAAACAGTTTAAAAATTAAATATATTATGCAAATAGATTCAAGAGAAACAGTGATTTTAGCCGTATTGGTATTATTTTTAGGTAAATACCTTAATCGCAAAGTAGATTTTCTTTCCAAATATAATATTCCAGAACCAGTTTCAGGAGGTGTTATTGCTTCTTTAGTTTTTGCCTGTATCTATTTTATATTTGGGGTAACCGTAAATTTTGATCTGTCTCAACGAGATGCTTTATTAGTTGTCTTTTTTACCTGTGTTGGATTGTCTTCTAAGTTCTCAACCTTATTAAAAGGAGGGAAATCATTGGTGATATTGTTAGTGGTGGCCATTGCCTATTTATTTATTCAAAACTTTACAGGAATTGGAGTTGCCTATATTACAGGAATAGGACTTTATGATGGTTTGGTAGGAGGTTCTGTTTCTTTGAGTGGAGGACACGGTACAGCCATAGCTTGGGCACCAACATTTATCAACGAGTATGGCGTTTCCAATGCTATGGAAATAGGTATTGCCTGTGCTACTTTTGGCTTGGTATTGGGCGGAGTTGCAGGCGGGCCTATAGCCAATTATCTAATAAAAAAATACGATTTAAAATCATCTAATAAAGAAGAAGAATTATCCGTTGGTATAGCGAATCCAAAAGAAGAAAAAATAAGTGTAGATAATTTATTTTCTTTTGTTTTAATTCTTTGTGTCGCAATAGGAATTGGTTTGGAATTAAATAAGTTCTTGGTATCGTTAGGTGTCACATTACCATTATTTGTTTCTTGTCTTTTTGGAGGCATATTAATGACAAATACAATTCCGCTGATATGGAAAAAAATAAATTGGCCAACTGGTAAACCAACAATTGCTTTAGTCTCTAATTATAGTTTGGGTATGTTTTTAGCGATGTCACTTATGAGTTTACAACTATGGACACTTATAGATTTGGCATTGCCCATCATTGTATTATTGATAGCTCAAGTACTGGTAGTTTCCTTATTTACCATATTTATAGTTTTTCGAGTATTAGGAAAGACATATGATGCAGCAATTATGTCTTCTGGTTATGTAGGACTGGCATTGGGAGCAACACCAACAGCCATCGCAAATATGACGGCAGTAACAAAAAAGTTTGGAGCGTCACCGCAAGCCTTTATCATAATACCGCTTATTGGAGCTTTCTTTATAGATATTTGTAACGCAGTAATCATTAAACTGATGATTAATCTGATAGGATAGAAAAAAATGATTTTAATAAGTAATATCGATTTTAATATTAAATATAGATTCTTTTTAAGTGTACTCTTAGCTCTCAAGTATCCTTTAGTGGTTATACGCAAACAAAAGACTCTACTATGACCGCTTTTAAAAAAGGAAATAGGGGTACAACGCCTTTTGCTTACTTATGAACAAACACTTTAAATGGTCATTGAAAAAATTCTTGTCTCCGGTTTGTTTTCAATTAATCGAAGGTCAAATGCCATACAAATATTTCGTACAAACA
>CAYPHN010000091.1:0-818 GCA_964410265.1 uncultured Flavobacteriaceae bacterium
CCCGCGAAAGCGGGAATCTCATAGTGTTTTCTTTGATAATATTATAAATCTCCAATAATATGCAATTCGGTAAAATTCTTTGAAATAATAATAGTATTATCTCCATTTACTTTTACATCTTCAAAAGCTATTTCTTCATTATCAATCTGAATCTTTAATATTTTAAATGGCAAGCCATGCAACATTATTTTAAATGTATCATAACTTGTAAAAAACTTACCAGATTTATGCTGTTGAATAATTAATTCATCTTTCTTTCCTACTAAATTAAAATGACGCAAACTGTAACGTCCTTTTTTATAGTCGTAACCATCAGCGTCGTCTTCATACAACTCGCTTTTCTCTTTACCTTTTTTATAATAAACGTCTAAAGTAAGTTCCTCAATTTTCTTCTCACCAACATACTGCTGTATAGGATATTTAGGTATAATTGCACCTTCTTTAACAAATATTGGCATACTTTCAATATCAGCATCCACCCAAGTTTCTTTACCTCCATCAATCACTTCATCACTCCAGAAATTATACCATTTCCCCTTTGGAATATACATTCTTCTTCCTTTTGCATTGGGCTCAATAATTGGGCAAATCAATATTTTTTCACCAAAAACAAACTCATCTGTTCGGTTATGTGTTTGTGAATCATCTTGATCAAATAAGACCAATGACTTTAAAATAGGAATACCTTCTTGAATATAGCGCCAAAAAGCAGTATATAAATAAGGTAATAACTGGTATCGAATTTCTATGAATTTTCTTACAATTCCAACCACTTCATTATCAAAGGTCCAAGGCTCTTGTTCGCCATGGTCTCCAGA
>CAYPHN010000091.1:865-2725 GCA_964410265.1 uncultured Flavobacteriaceae bacterium
AGTGGGTTGTTCAGCAAATCCACCGATATCCGATCCTGCAAAAGAAAATCCAGAAAGTGCCATACGTTGCGCCTGAATATTGGCGATCCACAAATGTTCCCATGTAGCTACATTATCACCTGTCCAGGTTGAAGTGTACCTCTGGGTTCCGGAATAAGCAGAACGAGTAATTACAAACGGGCGTTTTGGATAAGAATATTTTTTTACTCCTTCATAGGTTGCCTTAGCCATTTGCATACCATAAATATTATGCGCTTTTCTGTGGCTACATGGGTTTCCGTCATAATCATGACGTACATCATCAGGAAAAGTTTTATTAGGAACTTCCATTACAGCTGGTTCATTCATATCATTCCAAACGCCTTTAACTCCTATCTCATAGATCAGTTCTTTAAATAGGCTCGCCCACCATTTTCTTACTTTTGGATTGGTGTAATCAGGAAAATAACACTCTCCAGGCCACACTTTTCCTTTCATATAAGGTCCGTCTGCTCTTTTACAGAAATAATCATTCTCAATACCCTCCTTATAAATACCATATTCTTCATCAACTTTTATTCCCGGATCGATAATCACAACCGTTTTAAACCCTTTTTCGTTCAAATCACTAACCATCTTTTTTGGATTAGGGAAGTAGGTTTTATTCCAGGTGAAACAACGAAATCCTTCCATATAATCTATATCTAAATAAATGGCATCACAGGGTATTTTTAGCTCTCTAAATTTATTGGCTACTTCTGTAACTTTTGATTCGGGGTAGTAACTCCATTTACATTGGTGATATCCCAAAGCCCACATAGGTGGCAATTCAGGTTTTCCGGTCAAATCAGAATAACTAGAAATCACATCATTCATTTTCGGGCCGTAAATAAAATAATAATTCATTTCTCCCCCTTGTGCCCAAAAACTAGTTACATGTTTTCTTTCTTCACAAAAATCAAAAAATGAACGAAAAGTATTGTCAAAAAATATTCCGTATGATTTTTTATGGTGCAAACCTATATAAAAAGGTATGGTTTTATAAATTGGATCTGTATTTTTACCATAGGCATAAGAATCTGTGGCCCAGTTTTCAAAACGTTTCCCTCTAAGATTTAAATGAACAGGTTTATCACCAAGTCCATAATAGCTTTCCCCATCTTGAGCTACTTTGCTCATTTTCACAATATTACCTCCATGCTCGTAACTCTCTTCCCAGTGAAAACCCAATTCATCTTCACAAATCAGTGTATTATCTAAAACGTCATAAATTGCAACTCTTAAATCCTTTTTTTGAATATTACAAATCAATTTAGATGTTGTAATTGTATAATATTCATCATTCTCTTTGGTTTGTAAGTTGTTATACCCTCTACTTGCATTATTATCAATGGCATAAGAAAAATCAGCTTCAAAGTTTTTATTTGTTGCATATCTAAATCGTAAAACACTATCTCTCAATACTGTTAACTGTAATATTACATTATTTTCTGAAGTAAAATATAATGTATCAACTTCTTTTTTACAGGATATTATTTTGTTTGGAAAAAGATTTCCTTTCTTTTCCAACTCAGTATTTATTATCATAAAATGTTGTTAAATAAGCATGCGAAATTACTAAATTTCAATTGCTCTAAAGTATTTTATTCGATAAAAAAAGACCTTGATTTTTGTAAATTCGCAATAATCAAGGTGTGATTTTTTATTTTATCAGTCTCACAGTTATTTTAATGGAATTAAATTTCTCATTTTTTTCTATCAATAATATCAATACCATGTACTGGCATATAATATTGACAACGCAAATTACACAATAGGTAATTACCAAACAGAGGGAAATAATTTGACGCCCAAATTTATCGGTTAACATATTCATTCAAA
>CAYPHN010000091.1:2735-11586 GCA_964410265.1 uncultured Flavobacteriaceae bacterium
GTTAGCAAATTCACAAAATTAATGGAAAGATGTGTTTTTTATTAATCAAAAAAAGTAGAAGAGTCCAAATTGGTATTAATTACAATTAGCTGGTACATCTTGAACATCACTTTCGGTTTTGATAATCTTATCTAAGCTTACTGTACCTTTTAGCGTAATAACTATAGAATTTGGTTCAATAGAAGTAATGACACCATTAAATTTATTAAAGTAAAACAGCGTTCTAATCTCTTCACCTGTTAATGGAGTGTTTGTAGAAGAATCAACACCTTCAATACGCAAACGTTGCGCAAAATTAACTTTAGTGTTTGAATAAAACTGGTATACGTCATAAACTGAAGATGCTTTTCCGGATGGAACCGTGACTGTGCGTTCCGATGATAGCGTAGTAACTTCCTCATTGCTCTGATCTTCCCAATTAGAGTTTTCTGATGTAGAAGACCAACTATGAGAATATCCAGCTGTTAAAGACATTTCATAGCTACCACCTGTGCCAAAAAATTTAGCTTCAAACCCAACGCTCACAGTTGCTGAAATATTTACAGTATTTGATGTGCTCATTGATAATTTTTCTTCCCAGCCAACAGTTCTTGAGTTTGACTCACTTGTGTTTACACCAACGGTTTGGCTTAATGAACCGCTACCACAATTGGTGAGCGTACTATTAAAACTAAATCCTGTTTCAACTTCTGGTAGGATAGGTTCTAAAAATGAGGTACCAATATTGGTAATGTTCCATTCAACACTAGTTGAAACAACACGCCAAGTGCGTGGTTCTGCATTAACAGTTGTGCCATTACGAGTATTAACGACCCAATTACTTGCAGATAAGCCAAACCCAGGAAGTTGATCTATTCTATCATTAGCTTGTCCAACATTTCTTATAATATAACTCCCATCATTCGTTTGTTCAAATTTAAATTTAAAAAAATCATAGTCAACATGACTTTGGATACCACTAAAGCTATCTTCTCCACTTAGTGCTGGGCCTCTGTGCCCTCCTCGGAAACTACTATAATTAATTAAGAGCAGTTTTACTCGAATAAATCTTCCAGTTTCTTCATGACGAATAGCAAACGTGTTAAATTCGCCTGGAATGGGAATAAATGAGAAACCTCTATCTGGTTCGTTACCATTGAATGCAGTAAGGTTTGCCGTAATAACTTGGTCAAACCCATTTGCACTCAAATATCTCCAAGCGGAGTTATCTGGATTCCCATCAGCATTAATGCCTTGTATGTAATAGGTAGTACCTTCACTTAAAGTTAAGGTCTTGTTTTCAGTGGTTTCTGGTAAGGCTCCAGCATTAGCTGTTCTAACATTTGGATTAGATTGAAATGAAACAGTAGATGTTGCTCCAGTAAAAATTATAGTTCCATTTACATCTTTATATTCTGGTGTTATTTGAACACCGCTAGTGAGTTCATTTTTTGCTTCTTCACTTAAGCCTTCTAAAGGAATTTTTAACTGTCCTAAAAATGAAAATTCATCTATAGAAACCGTTTGTGTATAATTGCCGCTATTGGCATTAACATTAATGGTAACTTGTTTAGGCTTATAACCTTTTCGAGCTATTGGTCTGGCGTCAAGTATAACGCCAATTTCTCCTTTAAACTCTTCAAAGTTATCTGCTGTTATTTGTCCGTCAGTTTCAATGATTTTACCTGTAGTATTATCTGGAGGTGGTGTGATACCTTCTTCGCTACAAGCAAATACTAAAATAATAATAACTGTTAATACTAATAATTTCTGAAATTTTAATACATGTTTCATAATATACTGTTTTTTGTGGTTTTAGTAAATCATTTTTGTGTGGCTTGCCCAAAATAAATCTGCAGTTTCGAGCAAGTCACCACAAAAACGGTGTTGTCAACTTAATGACAGGGCAAACATAAATACTTGATTTTAAGAATCAAAAAAAACACTGGGTACAAAAGGGGTACATAAAAAAAGCACCTGTAATTACAGGTGCTTTTAAAGGTTTAGCAATGTTTTTGTTTATCTAAATAGCTATAACTAAAGCTTCTAAAGAGTCATTAGAATTAATTCTCATTTTTTTACGAAGTCGTTGTCTGGCTTTTTTTATACCATCGTTTGAGATGTTTAAAATATTTGCAATTTCTTTAGATGTTAGATTCATTTTTAACAATGCCATTAAACGTAGATCGTTTGAAGTTATTTTAGGATATTGTTGTTGAGCATTAAAATTAAAGTCTTTATGAATTTCTTCAAAGTATTTACTAAAATTCTCCCAATTGTTGTCATCTTGCAAATCAAAATTTATGGTTCGAATTAGCATTTGATAACCATTAGAATCGCTTGAAGATTCTTTTAGAATTTTTGCTTTTTGTTTTAAATCGTTTAAAACTTCATTCTTTTTTGCTAAATGCAAAGCGTGTGTAGTCAATTCTTTTGTTTTAAACTCAAGATCTGCTTTAATAGCCTTTTTTTCAATTTTGTTGCGTTTCATTTTTTGATAAAGGGCATAAATAGCTAACAATGCTAACACTAATCCAAAGCCTAATAGTAAACGTTGGAGATTATTCATCTTCCCTTTAATATTTAATAAATCTATCTCATTTTTTTGAATTAGAATTTGTTGTTCTTTCTTTTCGGTTTCGTAAATAATTTTTTGCTCCATAGAAAGTGTTGTTCTTAATTGTGATGTCAATGTATCATTAACAATGCTACTTTCTTTGTAAACTTTTAGTGCATCCTTGTAATTACCCAAACCCTCTAAAGCTTGAGATTTTAGTTTTTTTGAAAGCCTCAAATTATACAACGATTTTTCTCTTTCAGCCCAAGCTATACATTTTTCAAAATTATTCAGTGCTAATTTGAAATTTTTTGTACCTAAATTGATTTGCCCTTTACATAAGTTGTAATTATAATCAGTGTCCAATGGATTAACTTGTTTCAGAAAAATAAGAGCTTCCTTTAAGTATGCATCTGCTTTAGAATAATTTTCACGCTCTATTTCCAAAAAGCAAAATCGATATAATACATCAACTATATTGGTATTTAAATTTATAACTTTAGACAATTTAAGAGCTTTTTGAAGTGTTTTCTCAGCCTCATCATAACGTTTGAGTAATACCAGTGATTCTGCTTTTATTGCGAGTAATGGTGCTTCTAATTGTTTATCTTTTATTGCATCAACTATAGCAATACCTTGATCAAAATTTATGATTGAATTTTCATAATCGTATAATTCTTGGTAAACTCTTCCAATAAAGTAATATTGTTCGGGTAGATATATAGAGTCATAAATGGCTTCCCTTAGATTAATTACTTTTTTAACGAGTTTTATTGCTATATTTCTATGGCCTTTGCTTAAAGCAATATCGGCTCTATACTTTATGGCACTGGCTAACAGAGAAGTATCTTTAAATTGAATTGCGATGGGTTCAAACTCATCTACTATTGATTTTAATTTATCATAATCTCTAGTTATGTAGATTATAAGCTTTGCTAATTTATTTTTAGTTATTGCGGCATTAAGGCTATCTCCTGACTTTAGGTATTGGTTACCTGCTTTAGTGATGTATACCACTGAAGAATCTAATTTGCTTTGTGTATAGAAATAATGTGCTTTTTGGCTATATAGGTTTGCAATTCCTTTAAGGTTAGGTGTTATTCTGTAAAGGCTATCAGCAAAATTAATATGCTCTTTGGCTTTTTTCGAATCTTTATAAATTAACAACTGAGCAATTGATAAATGCTGTTTTGCTTTAATACTATCTAATTTTGTTGATTCAATGATGTTATTAATGCTATCAATTTTTTTCTTATTTTGAGAATTGGTTACATGGCTTAAAAAAAAAACTACTATTATGATTAGATATCTTGAAGTCATTTGTTAGGTTTAAAGTTAGCAACATAAAGATACTATTATTAAAACAAACTTAAAATTAAAGGGTAAGACAAAAGGGGTACATTATAAAAACAACCTTAATTTTGATGAATTTTTAGTATTTCTAATAGGCACTGACCATTTTTTTTGTAATTCCACTTTTGGTTTCACTTTATCTGAAAAGCAACAATTGCCAGTGGTGGTACAGTAATTGATGCAGAAAATGCTTTATCATTCCATGCAATATCTTCTATTTTTATTTTTTTAGTACTGTTTATTCCACTACCAAAATATTTTTTTAAATCACTATTTAAAATTTGTTTTAAATTCCCTTTACGTGACAATCCAATCCTGTAATCTTTTCTTAATACAGAAGTAAAATTACAAACCACTATAACATCATTAATCACATCATGTCCTTTACGAATAAATGATATTACAGAATTTTCATCATCTCCGTAATTTATCCATTCAAAGCCTTCATTACTAAAAGCTTTTTCATACAAGGCTGGCGTGTTTTTATACATTAAATTCATCTCTTTTACAAACTGCTGCATACCATTGTGGGGTTTATATTGCAACAAATGCCAGTCCAGACTTTGAGAAAAATTCCATTCTTCAGGCTGACCAAATTCTCCACCCATAAAAATTAAATTAGAGCCAGGATGTGTTAACATAAATCCATATAGCAATCTTAAATTGGCAAATTTTTGCCACTCATCACCAGGCATTCTATTCAATAGAGACTTTTTACCATAAACAACTTCATCATGAGATAATGGCAACATAAAGTTTTCTGTAAAAGCATAGTTTAAACTATTTGTTATGTCATTTTGGTGAAATTTTCTATGTACAGGTTCTTTTGAAAAATATTGTAGCGTATCGTGCATCCAACCCATCATCCATTTCATACCAAATCCTAATCCCCCACTTGAAACTGACCTACTAACCATAGGAAACGCTGTAGACTCTTCAGCCATGGTTTGAACGCCATCGAAATTTTCATATATACCTTGGTTCAATTCTTTTAAAAAAGAAACCGCATCTAAATTTTCATTCCCACCAAATTCATTTGGTTCCCATTCTCCTTCTTCTCTAGAATAATCTAAATATACGATAGAAGCTACAGCATCTACTCGTAAACCATCAATATGAAATTTATCTAACCAAAAAAAGGCGTTGCTAATTAAAAAAGATCGCACTTCATTACGACCATAATTAAAAATCAAACTTTTCCAATCAGGGTGATATCCCTTTCGGGGATCTGGATGTTCATACAAGTGACTTCCATCAAAAAAACCTAAACCATGATCATCTGATGGAAAATGTGATGGAACCCAATCTAAAATAACTCCAATGTCATTTTGGTGTAATTTATCTATCAGGCATTTAAAATCTTGCGGACTCCCAAAACGCGAAGTAGGCGCAAAATAACCAACCAATTGATATCCCCAAGAAGGGTCATAAGGATATTCCATTATCGGCATAAATTCTACATGCGTGAAATGCATTTTTTTAAGATAAGCAACCAATTTCTTTGCAAGATCTTTATAACTTAAAAAGCTATTATCTTCCGTATTTCGCATCCATGAACCCAAATGAACTTCATAAACAGCATAAGGTTTATCTAAACCATTCTTATCTTTCCTATACCCCATCCAATCCTTATCCTTCCATGAATAAGATGCGACATCATGAACAATTGAGGCTGTGTTTGGAGGGTTTTCGCATGAAAAAGCATAAGGATCTGCTTTTTCTGAAATGATATTATTATTGTTAGATTTAATTTTAAATTTATAACGCATTCCATTAGTCGCATGAGGTACAAATCCTTCCCAAATACCAGATCCATCCCATCTAACATTTAGTTTGTGCTGTTTATCATTCCAATAATTAAAATCACCTATTACAGATACAGATTTTGCCGTTGGTGCCCATACCGAAAAATAAACCCCATCTTTACCATTTAACTTTATAGTATGTGCTCCAAATTTCTCATACAATTTAAAATGTTTTCCAGCCTTAAATAAATCAATATCAAATTCGGTAAATAGTGAGTGCGCAATAACCTTTGCCATATTCTTATTCTATTAAATTACAAATCCTTTTGGAATAATAGCTCCTTTTTTTATCACCACAATACCATCTCTTACTACATAAGTATCCGTTTCAACATCCTTTAAATGTGGGCCTCCATTAATTCTTACATCGTCGCCAATTCGACAATTCTTATCAATTATTGCATTTTTTATAAAACACCTTTCACCAATTCCCATCAAAATATCTTTTTTATTTGTTTCAATATCTTCAAGAGATTCATAGGAGTCATTACCCATCATATAGGTATTGATTACAGTAGATTCATTGCCTATTCTAGACCTAATACCAATAACCGACCTCTCAATTTTTGCAGCTTGTATGATACAGCCTTCTGCAATCACTGTTTTATTTAATGTGGTACCTGAAACTTTTGAAGTAGGTAGCATTCTTGCTCTTGTATATACTCTTTTGTTTTTGTCATAAAGGTCAAATTTTGGCAAATCATCTGTCAAGCCTATATTTGCATCAAAAAACGAATCTATATTACCAATATCTGTCCAGTACCCTTCATATTGATAACTTGTTACTTTATGCTTATCAATAGAATTTGGTATGATCTCTTTACCAAAATCTACTGTGTTAGGATCTGCTAATAACTCAAACAGTAATTTTCTATTGAATATATATATTCCCATTGAGGCCAGATAATTACGCCCTTCAGATTGCATTTCATCGCTAACTTCCGATGTCCAGTCTTTCAATAATTTTGCTTCGGGTTTTTCAATAAATGAAGTAATTACATTTTTATCATTGGCTTTTAAAATTCCAAATGACGTTGCTTCTTTTGCATTTACAGGAATTGTTGCAATAGAAATTGCTGCTTTATTTGCCACGTGTTCTTTTATCATCAAATTAAAATCCATTTGATACAATTGATCTCCTGATAGAATCAAGGCATAATCAAAATCATGTCTTTTAAAATGATGTAAACTTTGTCTAACTGCATCTGCAGTACCTTGAAACCACCCTTCATTATGTGGTGTTTGTTCTGCAGCTAATACATCTACAAAAGCCTTGCTAAAAAAACTAAAATGATATGTGTCTTTAATATGCCGGTTTAATGAGGCTGAATTAAACTGAGTAAGTACGTACATTCGTTTGATATCAGAATTGATACAATTTGAAATAGGTATATCAACCAATCTGTATTTTCCTGCAATAGGTACAGCAGGTTTTGATCTACTTTCTGTTAAAGGATATAGTCGAGATCCTTGACCTCCACCTAAAATAATTGCTAAAACTTTTTTATCAAACATATTTTCAAGGTATTAATGATTTATATAAAGATATATATTCTTGTGCTGATTTATCCCATGAATGGTCAATCTTCATACACTTTCTTCTTATTTTTCTAAATTCTTTCTGATTTTTATAAAATGAAGCTCCTCTTTCTATAGAAAAACATACATCCTCTACTGTGGTTTCGTCATGACAAATACCAAAGCCTCCTTTATCTCCAATATCTATAATGGTATCTTTTAACCCTCCAATGCTTCTAACAATTGGAATTGTTCCATATCGCAATGCATACATCTGATTTAAACCACAAGGTTCTACTCTTGATGGCATCAATAAGTAATCAGAACCCGCGTATATTTCATGCGCCAATTGCTCGTTATAGCCAATAAAAGCATTGTATTTTCCTTTAAATGGTATTTCTAATGCTTTTAATTGGCTTTCTACTTCTTTATTTCCAGAACCTAACACCAAAATATTTATATCGTTATTTAGCAAGGCCTTATAAAAAATATCTGGAAATAAATCGGATCCCTTTTCGTACACCAATCTACCAATAAACGAAAATAATGGTTTGTTTATATCCAACCCAAACTGTTTACACAATTTGCTTTTACTCACTTTTTTTCCTGATTGCACCGTTTTCACGGAATAGTTTTTACTGATTAAAGTATCCGTTTCAGGGTCCCAAACTTTATCGTCAATACCGTTTAATATACCCGTAGATTTATTTTTTTCGTGTGACAATAAACTTTCTAAACCATTAGCTTTTTTAGACAATTCTTCCAAATAACTGGGGGAAACCGTAGTAATATGCCAAGCACATTTAATCGCAGTTGCTAAGGGGTTAATTTGCCCATCCCAGTCCAATAACCCTTTTTTTGAACTATCGAAATTAGGCAAATAATTAACTTTATCAAAACCAAACTGACCTTGATATTGCGCATTATGGATGGTTAATACCGTTGGAATTTCTTTTAAAGTTTTATATTTATTAGCATGAGACATCATAAAAGGTATAAAACCGGTATGATGATCATGACAGTGTATAAGCGCAGGCTTAACTTTACTTGCTAAAACCCAATCCAAGACGGCTATTTGAAAAGCTAAAAATCGCTCTGTGTCATCATCATAAGAATACACTTGCTCTCGATCTAACAATCCCTTGATTTTTACCATATAAACTGGATAACCAAGATCGCGTTTTAATTGTAGAATTTGGAATTTAAACACCTTAGTACCAAGTGTTAATTTATTTTTAAAAACAGTATCAAAGGCATTGCTTTTTGTAAATGAATTTGCGTAAAAAGGCATTATCACCTCAGCGGAAATCCCTAAATTATTTTGATATTTTGGCAATGCCCCAACAACATCTGCTAAACCTCCAACTTTAGCAATTGGAAAACATTCGGCACTTATATTAAGTATATTCATTTAAAAACCATTTCCTTTACCACCTAATAGATTGTCTATCAGTGTTTCTTATTATTCACATTGAATTATTAATATATGAAATTAAATCCATAAACAAAATGAATTATATCATATATTCAATAAAATCATTGCATAAAATTCAAAGTATACTATTATTCTTTAAGGTTTATTTATAAAGAAATTAATTGCTATGTAAAAAACAAGTTAGCCATCCCCCGTTTTTTTTTA
>CAYPHN010000092.1:0-11561 GCA_964410265.1 uncultured Flavobacteriaceae bacterium
ATAATCAGCCAATCAAGTTGAGTGCAGGCTATTCCCATGAGTGATAAACTTTTTAGCATGCTCGTTTCATGTATTTCTTATTTGAAGTAAATTCTATAATTTCAACACTTCGTTAAGTTATGAATGCAGAGTTATGAGTTAAATAAATGATGATTAGTGTTTTTGCAAAATATTAACGAACAATTGAAATTAAGAATATAAATTGATAGACAAATTCATCATAAAGTTTAACGAATATAACTATAAAAATTTACTTCCTAAAATTTAAACCAGTAACTTATTACCATAAGAACCTATAATTTAACGACAATAAGAAGGATTTTCTATCGCCTATAAGTCCAGACTCAGATCTAATCATCCAATGTTTGTTGTATTGATATTGTATACCAAATATACCATTCCACAACTCTTTTACTTGTTTGTCCATACCATAACGAATTATGGCACTACCGTCTGCAGCGCCAATACGATCGGCAATTGGATCCAATACTTCGTCAACTACTTTTTTTTGTACTATGTTTAAATCATCATAATTTTCGTCTTTCCAAGTATTATAATCTGCTACAATTTGATCTGCTTTATCTTCTAAACCAGGAATGGCTTCTGCTATAGATATTTGACCTCTGGTTACCGTGTTCATTTTTACGCGCATACCTCCTGCCCAAAGTGCAATATTACTTTCGGGTTTATTTTTAAAAGTAAAAGTATGACCAAAACGGATACCCATTACATTTACACGAGTGGGTTCATCGAGTAACTCAGGTTTATTCCATGTCCAATTGGCATCCACAGAAATCCAAATTGGCCCTACACCTCCTGCTCCCATTATACCTACACCCACGGTTGAGATACCTTGTTCAACAACTGATTGCAGATTAAGCGGTGCAATTAAATTTACCGTAGTACGTGATTGGCCATAACCAAAAATACCATAAACATTTAAAAAAGGTAAAACCCAAAGATCAGGCCTGACATTAAAAGTGTACGAAGTATTTGCATTATCACCAAATTGAATAAAATCTACTGGTGTTAGTGGAATATCGTTAGCATCAGTCTTTAAACCCAATTGCATATTATCTATAACAATACCTTGATCTATCCACATAAAATTACCCATAATTCCCACTGGGTAGGGTATATCAAACCCTTTAGAATACGCTCCTTGACCTAAAATAGGGAATTTATAATCATATTTTACCTCTTTTATACTATCTGTATAAATTTGATGTTTTGATTTAACTTTTGTGGTAATGTACTGGGCATTACTTTGGATAGTAATAGAAATAAAGCCAAAAACTAATAGGGTTCGTATACTATTCTTGATTTTTATCTTTCTTATTTTCTTTTCTTTTTGCTTTTTTTTCTTTTAAAAATTCTTTTTGCTTTGTTGCCATTTCCTTAGACTGTTCGCTTACTCCTATAGGAATATTCAACTTTAAAAATAAAGAACTGTTCATTGTACCCGATCTGTCTTTATAAACATTTATAAATCCATAATAATATCGAACACCTAGAGTCCAGCCATAACCATTTAATAATCTATAACCAGCACCTGCAGACAAACCCATATCTATTCTATTGATCATGTCTTTATTATTTTCTTTAATACGTGCTGTGTTTCCTTCAATATCTGAATTAAATTCAATCCATGCCTTATACATTAATCCAAATTGTGGTCCGGCTTCTAAATACAAATGATTCTTAAATTTATATTTCGCTAAAGCAGGCACCAAAAAGTAGCTCATTTTTTGCCTGTAATCTCCCTCTGTATCGTAAGTGGTTGCATTTAAAAATGTTAAATCCTCATCGGTTAAATCCTTTAAGCCTAATGATGATTTTACCAAAACACCGGTATTAAAATACCATTGATTTTTCATTTTAATATCAAAATAAAATCCCAAATTAAATGTGTTTAGTCTATTATTCGAATCCATATTGGATATACTTGAAAAATTTACGCCACCATCTAAACCAAATTCGATATTTCCATTATTCAATTTATCACCTAATAATAATGCAATTAAAATTTGTGACTGCATACTATAGCTAATAAACAAGAATAAAATAATGATAAATTGTTTTTTCATATACCTGAACAATTACTTAACTGTATAGCCTTTACCTTCCATACAGGCTGCAAAAGCTTTATTATAATCTTCTTTGAGATTTTGCCCTTGCGCTGCCGCTGCTTGGTTATTTTGTTGTTGTTCTTGCTGATCGCCAACTTTCCTAGATCTCCTTCCTCTTAAACCACCAACTACAGCACCAATAGCAGCACCTTTTCCTGTATCTCCAGCTATAGCACCAATAGCAGCTCCTGCTGCTGCTCCACCTGCAGCACCTACTACAGCCGAGCCATCTAATGATGTATCCGCTTCTTTGGCAACAACTTTTGTTGGATTCATTGGGTCGTAACCCGATTGCTCTTTTGCCCATTTAAAACAAGCTGTTTCATCAGCTTCCTGTGTTGCTTTATCTTGATTTTTTGAAGGGAAAACATAGAGCCCTAAACTTTTAGAAATATCTTGTGCCAACAACGTATTGATTCCTGTAAACAAAGCTATAATTGCAATTATAAATTTAATATTTTTCATTTTCTAATATTTTATTTTATTTTATAAGTCGTTTGGGTTGATAAAAACATATCCTAATTGTTCCAAAACATCTGCTTCATTGTAAAAAGTAAAGCTTCTAGCTATCTTATTGTTTTCAATTTTATAATTAGTATTTGCCCAAATTGTAACTGCTTTTTTATCCTTTTTATACACAATCTTTAATTCAGCCCAGTTCGAAACCCATTCCCCTTTATTTTCACCATCTGAAACGTTTACCGAAATGGTTTTGGA
Source organism: uncultured Flavobacteriaceae bacterium (assembly GCA_964410265.1). Taxonomy (GTDB): domain Bacteria; phylum Bacteroidota; class Bacteroidia; order Flavobacteriales; family Flavobacteriaceae; genus Lutimonas. The sequence continues at coordinate 2,847 of CAYPHN010000092.1, forward strand.
TTTATTATAATGAATACTTTCATATAAGTTTTCTACATTATATACCCAGCTTGCAAGCGCATCTTTTTTATTAGTTTCATCACCTACAGAAGGACCATATCCCTTATAGTTCTCAGCTAACAAAGACTCCATGGTGGGTGTGTCATTATTTTCTACAGCCTTTATATATTTATTGATTAATTCTTCGTTTTTAGCCGATGAATTATTTGGCATTGTGCAACTTATCATAAAGCTAAATGCTAGTAGCACTATTAAAAACAGTTTTTTCATTTTTTAATATTTAAGTTAAATTATACTTTACAAATTTAGTTATTATTTTTTTGGCGAAATAAAAAATTCTTAAACGAACTATCCTCGAAGAAGAGTCCCTCCAAAGGCGGGCTGTCCGGCGCTCATTTCATACCCAAACAAGTTGGGCACAAGCTTTTACCTAAAGGTACAAAAATTGAAATTTATTTATTTACACTACTCCCCAATCTGTAAAAACAGTTTTGACCTCTACTCAAGGAGAGATTTGATAGGAAACCCCGAGGCAAAGTCTATCTACTGGCAAGGCAAGCCTCGAGCCTGCCTGCGGTAGGCAGGGAATTCTTTTTGATTAAACTAATTTTTATCAAACCACATAAATTGATAAGCAAGAATCAATGTGTTAAAATCGGCGCCATTTCTTGTAATAAAACCATTGGTATAGGCAATTTTTAAAGCCTTATTTTTATTAATTCTATAGGCAAACGCCAAACCAAACCTACTGTTATTTTGAGTGACATCTTGTTCTATACCATTCAATTCCGTTTTTCCTCCGAATGTTTTTCCTGTAGATATTGCCAACCAAACACCTGGTTTAAATATATAAGTAGCGTGTAGTTGCACACCAAATAAAGCTTTTTGCTTGTTGATATTACCTCCAAAAAAGTCGTTATTATTGGTAAAAAACCATGAATTTAGATGCCCTTCAAGAACAACTCTTTTAAAAGTATAAGAACCTGCTATACCTGTTTTAATCGACCACCTATTGGAGCCTATATTTAATAACTGATTAGAATTATAGCTCCCTAATGGCGCTCTTAGTCTAAATACAACACCCCAACTTAAATCGTTTTTGCATTTGTTTAAAATACGCTTCGGGTTTTAACGGTTTTACACCTATGAGCAGCATAGACAACCGAAAAAGAGGATCTGCAAAGCCATTTCTGGTTACAGAAGTCTTTTCTCCATTTACCAAGGCTTTATAACTACCTAAAGAGTAAGGTAAAATAACATCAAATTTGGATAGCTTATTAAACAATTTGAAACTACGCGCATATCCAGCTACAAAATTATTTAATTCCGCATTCAAATCTTCAATAGGTAGTGTGTTATCTATCAATATATTACCTCCAGATCGACTGTAAGATCCAATCGCGAAATTACCACCAATTGGCATGGCAGATAAAAACGCTGGTTCTAAATCTTGGGCAAATAAATTAGAAAAACTTAAGTTTATGCTTATCAATAAAAAAGATGAAATTATTATCTTCCGAAGGTTATTGGTTAAAAAAATATAATTGTATTTCATCTGAATTGTCAAACTAAGTCTTACAAATATAAATTTTTTTACGAATTATCGATTTAATTCAATTATTTGATTGCGATTAATGAATCTATTGTAGTTTATTTACGCCTGCTTTTCTTTGATTTTGGCATCACCGAAACGAAATTTTTTTGACTTTTCTTTTTTTTATGGGTCACCGTATCATCGAAAGTGTTTTTTGTAATCGTACCTTTATTTTTTTTCCAAGAATTATTTTCTGGCAATAACACTTTTAACAAATCTTGTCTTCCAACTTTGTTTAAAGTATTTTTAATCCAGTGTCTATTTTCTTTTTTATACCAAAAAAAGAAACGATGTTGTTCATCTTTTTCTTTTTTTGTTTTAGGGGTTCTGGTAGGTTTTAAAGTATAGGGATGATAACCACTATAATAAATAACAGTCGCAACAGTCATGGGTGTAGGTGTAAAACCCTGTACTTGTTCTAATTGAAAGCCCATATCTTTAGTTTCTGCAGCCAAATTTGCCATATCTTCTACTTCACAAGCTGGGTGATTTGAGATAAAATAAGGAATTAACTGTAAGTTCAGTTTTTCTTTAATATTTATTTTGTCAAATCGTTCTTTAAACTTATGAAAATATTCAAAAGATGGTTTACGCATTAATTTTAATACCGGATCTGAAGTATGTTCTGGTGCCACCTTCAATCTGCCCGATACATGTTTTGTCATTACCTCTTTGGTATAATCATCTAATTCTTTTGGATCCGCATTTTTATTAAATTCTGGCACCAGCATATCATGCCTAATACCACTACCTAAAAATGATTTTTTTACTTTGGGATGCTTATCTACTGCCTGGTAAATATCGGTAAGTGGTTTATGAGAAGTATCTAGGTTATAACATATTACAGGTGAAATACAGGAGGGAGCAACACATTTATCACATATGCTTTGTATTTTACCTTTCATTTGATACATATTGGCCGAAGGCCCTCCAATATCCGATAAATAACCTTTAAAATCGGGCATATTCGCCACAGCATCCACTTCTTTTAAAATAGACTCCTTACTTCGGCTGGCAATAAATTTACCTTGATGTGCCGAAATGGTACAAAAACTACAGCCACCAAAACAACCTCTGTGAATATTGATAGAAAATTTTATCATTTCATAGGCTGGTATTGGGCCTCTTTTATCGTATTTTGGATGTGGTAATCGTGTAAAAGGAAGGTCAAAGGAAGCGTCGATTTCTTTTTCGGTCATGGTAGGAAACGGTGGGTTGATTACCACAGTCTTTCCTTGTACTTTTTGTAATATTCGTCTGCCAAAAACCTTGTTAGATTCTTGTTCGATTATTTTAAAATTTGCTGCGAAAGTTTTTTTATCTTTTAAACATGCTTCATGTGAAGAAATTTCAACATCCTCTACATTTTTGTTTTTAGGTAAGCTTTCATTATAATCTGCTAAATAAGCCGTTTGCCTGATGGTTTTTATCGTTTCAAATGGCACACCCTTTTGTAGAAGTATAACCAATTCCCGCAAGGGTTGTTCACCCATACCATAAACCAATAAGTCGGCTTTTGAGTCGGTTAAAATATTAGGTTTTAAAGTATCGCTCCAATAATCGTAGTGGGTAACTCTTCGTAAAGATGCCTCTATTCCACCAATAACTATGGGTACATCGGGAAACTTTTCTTTTAAAATATTGGCGTAAACTGTGGTTGCATAATCGGGTCTAAAGCCCTTATCACCATTTGGTGTGTACGCATCTTTATCACGCCTACGTTTACTCGCGGTATAATTACTCACCATCGAATCCATCTCTCCGGCGGTAACAGCAAAAAATAAATTTGGCTTACCCAATTTTTCAAAATCCTGCAAATTATCATGAACACTGGGTTGTGGTACAATAGCAACACGCAAACCATAACTCTCTAATATTCTACCAATTACAGCTGGCCCAAATGCAGAGTGATCTATATAGGCATCGCCACTAAAAATAATAACATCTAAGCTATCCCAGCCTCTTATTTTCACCTCCTTATTGGTTGTTGGTAACCAATCTGAAAGTTGTAGTTCTTGTTGCATGTTGCAAAGGTAAGTCTTAAGACCGTTGCAAAACTGTTTTTACTTATTTAAGGTCATCTTTTGCCCAACTTCTTCGTTGTTCTAAAAAATAACTTACTCGTTACCAAAAGGTAACTCAAAAGTTATTTTTTACTCTAGCCTCGAATTTGAATAAAATACAACCTTTTGCAACGGTCTTATCTTATTCGGACGAATTCAATTTTATAATTTTTTCGATTGAAGGTTTTTTAGGTTGGAGATTTTTTCAATTTTTATTTATACTTAAATGTTTTCATATTCTTAAAATACATTATTTTTACAAAATAGCACCCTCGTTTTACTCTTACTCATAGTCAATTTAATACATGCACAAGATTTGGCAAATATTAATTATTATCGCGAACAAAATTTGAAACTTAATAAGATCGATTCCGATGAAAATCGCATTGTATTTATGGGTAACTCCATTACTGAACATTGGAAAAAACTAGACTCTAGCTTTTTTAATAACAAAAATTACATCAACAGAGGAATTAGTGGCGAAACAAGTCCACAAATCTTAGCTCGTTTTCCATCTGACGTAATTGATCTTCAACCAAAAATTGTCATAATTTTAGCTGGCATTAATGATATTGCTCAAAATATGGGTCCGATAACGATCAAAGAAATAAGTAAAAATATTTTTTCTATGGTCAAAATGGCAAAGGTAAATGGTATTGAGGTTATTCTTGCATCTGTATTACCAGCCTTTGATTTTCCATGGCATTCGGGACTCGAACCCGCAGAAAAAATAGTACAACTTAATGCTCTCTTAAAAAATTATGCTTTAGAAAACAACGTGGTTTATTTGAATTATTACGATAAAATGGTTGATGATAAAAAAGGATTGATTGAAAATTATACTTATGATGGCGTGCACCCAAATAAAAAAGGATATAAAATTATGGGACAACTTGTAAGAGATGCTATTTTTAAAATACAGTAGCCTTTAAAAACATTTCATGGAATTTTGAATGTTGAATGTTGAATTATGAGTTGTAAGTTGTAAGTTGTAAGTTCAATTTGATTTTTTAACCAGTTATCATATCTAAAAATTGATATAACTAGCTATAAATAAATCGTGTAGAAAATATAATCGACTATCCTCGAGGCAGAGCACCTCCAAAGGTAGGTAGGCAAAGGAGTATTTCCTACCACGTAGAGCAGGCTGGCCTTGGTTTCATAGACCATTAAGTTGGCCATAAGCTTTGATCTGAAGGTCATAAAAAAACCAAAATTTATTATTTAAATCACCTTTCCGTTTATACGGAAATGATTAAAAATATGACATTTCAACTGAAGCCTCGAGACAAGTCTATATCCTGTCTACGATAGGCATGGAATTCTTTTTCATTAAAACTTTTTAACTCCTTGAAATTTAAATAATATACTTTTCATATTATTTTTTAACAAAAAATTAATACTAAAGGTTTAAACCTAAATTATCTTTATGGGTCAAAAGTACAAACCCGTTTGCTAAAAAAGCAAACCTTTAAACTACAAGAAAATGAAATATTTATTAAGTTTTTTATTAGTGAGTGTATCTCTAATAACATTTGCACAAAAAGGTGAACATGCTATGATGCATAAAAACGACTTCACACCAGAGCAACAAGCGATTTTACAAACAAAAAAGATGACCTTATCTCTTGATCTAAATACCTCCCAACAAAGTCAGGTTTTAGCCATGAATAAAAAACAAACTGCTGAGAAGGTAAAGAAAATGGAAATGCATAAAAGCATGAAAGAAAGTGGTAAAAAAATGACTTCTGATGAAAAATTTAACATGATGAATAAAATGTTAGATGCTAAAATAGCTCATCAAAATGAAATGAAAAAAATTCTAAATGAAGGCCAATATGTAGCATGGAAGAAAATGGAAAAACATAAAATGATGAAAATACATAAAAAAGGAATGCCTCATAAATCACATGATAAGAAAAAAATGATGAAAAAAGAAGGTTAAACCTTAATTTATTTTAATACTTAAGCTTGTGTTATGCAACAAAATTTCTAGTGTATAATCCCTAATTTAAAAGAACTGCTCAAAATCATGGGCAGTTTTTTTTTAAAACATTTTATTTTGAGATATATAATTTCTGACCAATATTTATTTCATTGGTATGCAAATCATTTATTTTTTTAAGTTCGTCTATTGTTATATTATTAGACCTGGAAATAGAATAAAGCGTATCTCCTTTTTTAACTAGTATAAAGTCGTTATTACTTGTAATAGTTATGTTAGGTTCTTTATACTTTGCTCTATTTTTTCTTTTTTGATTCAAAACCAAATCATCATAGGCATAAAGCTCATAATCTTCAATTATTTTAATCAATTTTGACGGATATTTTCTATCGGTAGCATAACCAGCTTTTTTTAAGCCTTTTGCCCATGCCTTATAATTATCGGGTTTAAATTCAAATAATAAATCATATCTAGATCGCGAAGTTAAAAATTTAGAATGATCATCAAAAGAATCTTCTGGTTTGGGATATTTTCTAAAGCACTCTCTTTTTTTATCGTCATCATAACGAACCTTTTTACCAGTCCACCCTTTGTGGCATTTTATGCCAAAATGGTTGTTTGACATTCTTGCAAGTTTACTCCTGCCACTACCCGATTCTAAAACACCTTGGGCTAAAGTAATACTCGCAGGAATCTTAAATTTCATCATATCTTCAATAGCAATATACTTGTATCTATCAATATAATCGAGGGTATGTTGATTTAAATTACTTCCTTTTCGATTTTTAAATGCATTAAAAAACACATCGCTATTTGCCAATATAATTTCTTCCTTAGTAGGTGTTACTGATTTATTCGACTTTGTAGAAGTTGCTCTTCTTGAAGTTCCACAACTAACTAATAATCCAACAAATACAACAACTATAAAATATTTCTTATTCATTGAATTAATGGTAATTTTTTTTGACGCAACCGCTTGTTCATTCCTAATATTCCTTGCAAACCACCTGTGTGAATTGCCAATATTTTAGTTCCTTTTTTAAAAAGTCCTTTTTTTATCATATCCACAATTCCATACATCATTTTACCTGTATAAATAGGATCTAAAGATATCGTAGTTTCTTCTTTAAAAAAATTTATAAAATGAATTAAATCTTCGTTAATTTTTCCAAAACCACCAAAATGATAATTATTAATTAAACTCCAATTTTTATTTTGTATTGTATACTTCTCTATTTCTTTTTGTAAAAAATCACCTTTTAAAGCAGGGAATCCTAATATTTTTTGGTTCGCTTCTGCGGAATTTATTAATCCTGAAATCGTACCTCCAGTACCAATGCTACAACAAATAAAATCAAATTCCTTATCTGCCGGTTTCAATATTTCTTCACAACCTTTAATGGCTAAGCTATTTGTACCACCTTCGGGTATCAAATAGAAATCACCAAATTCTTTTTTTAATTGCGATATAAAACCTAGTGTGTGTTTTAAACGGTAATCAGTTCTTGAAACAAATTTAAATTGCATTCTATGTTGTGCGGCAAGCTTTAAAGTGATGTTTTGCTCTAAGGTGTTTGGTAAATTATTGCCCAACTCATCTCCTCTAATAATTCCGATAGTATTGAACCCATATTCATTTCCTGCAAAGGCCACAGCACTAATGTGATTAGAATATGCGCCACCAAAAGTTAATAGGCTTTTCTTTTTTTTCTCAATTGCTTGGTAAATATTGTATTTCAGTTTTCTATACTTATTACCCGAAATAAATGGATGAATTAGATCTTCTCTTTTCATAGAAACAGATACCTCATGCTTTTCTAATTCGGGTAATAATACAGATTGATTATAAATTTTATTTTTTACCACAAGTATTTATAAATAATTCAAGACATTCCAAAACTTTCTGTGGTGAAGGTAGTTAAGATTATGTTCATTTTGATAAGCTTCTCTTTCAAAAGACAAATTAAAATATGCTAACTTTGGTTTTTTATATATAATTAATTTTATTAGAAATTCTACAAAATAAACAATAAAAAAAGCAAACCAAATCATTTCAATTTGTTGTCTTAAATGTATTTTTTCATGATTTAATAAAATTGTATCATTTTTTAAGCTCTTGTCTTTTAAAAAAATAAATGGCCAAATAGCCAATGCATTAAATGAAGAAAAGAAAATAAATTTTGATAATATTATCATATAAAGAGGGGCAATGAAATTTTAATAATAATTTTTGCTTATGCAATTTAACAATATTAATTTAGAACCTGAAGATTTTTATTACAGTAAAGAAGGCTTTAAGGTTTTTACGAAAATCTATCATTTAAAAAGAGGATATTGCTGCAAAAATAATTGCAGGCATTGTCCTTATAATTTTTATCCTAAAACAGGTCTCAATGAAAAGTTTTAGGTAAAGGAAAAATAGATTGCCGCGGTCGTACCTCCCTCGCAAAGACGTCTACATGATGATTCGTTTTCATGAGCTATAGAGCATGAATAGTATAGCGTTCTCAAAACTACTTTCAATAACAAGATTGTAGCGGTTATATCACTTCGAAACGACAAAAGATTGCCACAGTCGTACCTCCCTCGCAAAGACGTTCAATAATATCAGAATGTAAAGAAATTAGTTATATGATAGGTTAATAAATATATTATTGAATTGCTTTCAATTGGTATACAATTTCAATAAGGGCTTTGGTATGATTCTTGATATTGTTGAAGCAGAAAGTAATTGGTTAGCATTATTATTATTTGAAATTAAGTTTAATAAGAGCCTTTAAAAATTCTAATTATAGAATTGTAAGTGGGGTTATAACGATAGTCTTAAATTGATATTTTAAACCTATATAGCTGTTTATCTATTACTTAAAATTTAATCTAAGTTTTAAATTCATGAAAATGTTTAAATTAATACCAATTTTATTATTGTTTTTAGTGGCATCATGTTCCTCTGTAAGTGTTTCATCAGATTATGAAAAAACCACCGATTTTTCTGTTTATAAAACCTATGCTTTTTATAAAAAGGGTATTGATAAAGTTGAAATATCCGATTTAGATAAGAGAAGAATATTAAGAGCTATTGAAGCCGAAATGCATGCTAAAGGATTTGTAAA
>CAYPHN010000093.1:0-11393 GCA_964410265.1 uncultured Flavobacteriaceae bacterium
TATTTTAGGATTTCGCTCTCCTTCTAATATTTTCGTGATGATTTTCGTTCCTGTTATTGTTATAGCAAAGTTACAGGTAAGTTATCAAAATAGATAATATGTGCTTTTTTGCACATTGATGGACTGAGTTAGACCTAAGGCTTATAAGTTAACCGCCAAAGTATGTTTTACTTCGTTCATAATAAATGTACTGTGTGCACTGCTAATATGATCTAAAGTGGTGAGTTTATCATTTAAAAAATTATGATAGGCATCCATGTTTTTCACAACTACTTTTAAAAAATAATCATAATCACCACTAATATTATAACATTCTAATACCTCATTAAATTTAATTACTTCTCTTTCAAATTTTTTAACATATGTATTTTTATGCTGCACTAATTTTATTTGACAAAAAACAACAAACGATTTTTCTATTTTTTCTTTATTAATTAATGCTATATATTTCTCAATAACACCATTTCTTTCCAATTTTTTTATTCTTTCATAGACTGCTGTAGCGGAAAGATTTAGGTAAACAGACAATGCTTTCGTTGTCATTTTACTATCTTTTTGTAAATAATGAAGTAATTTTTTATCAATTTTATCAAATATCATGGGGTAAATTTTCTAATTAAATTAACTACATTGGTCAAATTATGAATAATTAACTATATTTTCTAATTTATTCAATTATTTTTTCTGTTTCAAACAAATTAAATTGATTATTATTCTATATATATATAATTTTACCTTGCAATATTACAATAATTAAAAAATTAATTATGAATTTCAAACCAGCAGATAAAATACAAGACTTACAATATTTTGGAGAGTTTGGAGGAGTGAACCCTTCTATTTCCGATTCATCTACCTATACGTTTTTAGCCGCTAAATCTATGATGGATACTTTTGAAGGTAATTTAGAAGGCTGTTATTTATATTCTCGCCATTCTAGTCCTACAAATCTATATTTAGGTCAGGCGCTTGCCGCGATGGAAGGAACTGAATCTGCGAACGTTTCTGCTTCAGGCATGGGAGCAATTACCCCAACACTAATGCAAATTTGCAATGCAGGAGATCATATTGTTTCATCAAGAACTATTTATGGAGGTACTTATGCCTTTTTAAAGAATTTCGCCCCAAAATTTGGTATCCAATCAAGTTTTGTAGATATTACATCTTTAGAAAAAATAGAGGCCGCTATAAATGAGAACACCAAAGTGATTTATTGCGAAAGTGTTAGCAACCCACTGTTAGAAATTGCTGATATTAAATCTTTGGCTCAGCTTGCAAAAAAACACAAAGTAAAACTAGTTGTAGACAATACTTTTTCACCACTTCAAATATCACCTGCTAAATTAGGTGCAGATATAGTTATTCACAGTTTAACAAAATTTATAAACGGCTCTAGTGATACTGTTGGTGGTGTTATTTGTGGCACCAATGAATTTATAGACAGCTTACGAAATGTAAATGATGGAGCGAGTATGTTACTTGGCCCTGTTATGGATAGTTTAAGAGCTTCAAGCGTGTTAAAAAATATTAGAACACTACATATTCGCATGAAAAAACACAGCGAAAACGCCATGTTTCTTGCTCAAAAATTTGAACAAGATGGATTAAAAATAATTTACCCCGGTTTAAAAAACCACCCACAATATGATTTATTTACCAGCATGTATAACGAAGAGTTTGGCTATGGTGGTATGTTAACATTTGACACAGGCTCATTAGAAAAGGCAGATGAGTTAATGGAATTAATGCAAAAACGCAATTTGGGTTATTTGGCGGTTAGTTTAGGTTTTTACAAAACATTATTCAATGCTCCTGGTACTGCAACCTCATCTGAAATACCTCTAGAAGAACAAAAAAAAATGGGTTTAACCGATGGATTGATCCGTTTTTCAATAGGTCTTGATAATGACATAGAGCGCACCTATCAAGAAATGAAAGCATGTATGCAAGAAGTAGGCATCTTATAAACCTATCAATACCGTTGCAAAAGATTATATTTTGTTCGAATTTGAGGCTAGAGTAAAAAATTACTTCTAGCCTTTAGCTTTTGGCTATTGGCTTTTTGGTAACAAGTATCAGGTATTACGAATTATCTCGCTTCCTTTTATCAACTTTTGACTTTAGTTTTTAGTTTTTAAAGCAGAGTGGTCTTATATCTTTTATCTTAAATCAATGACTCAATATATTTTACTAGTTAAATTTTTCTGGGTTTTCAACTACATGATACCTAGGATCATCAATAGCATCAATAATTACTTCATGAAATTTACCATTGCTTTTATATAACAATTGCTTACACTCTTCACTCAAATGCTTTAAGAAAATTCTTTTACCAACCTTTTGATATTTTTCAACAATGTTAAGTACCGCTTCAATTGCCGAATGATCACTAACTCTTGATTCAATAAAATCAACCTCTATTTGATCAGGGTCATTTTTTATATCAAATTTATCATTAAAAGCGCTTATTGAGCCGAAAAATAACGGCCCCCAAATTTCATAAACCTTAGTTCCATCTTTTTTAATATGTTTTCTCGCTCTAATCCTAACCGCATTTTCCCATGAAAAAACCAATGCACTAACAATAACTCCGGCGAAGACCGCAATAGCCAAATCAAAGATTACAGTTAATGAAGACACCAAAATCAATACAAATACATCTGTTTTTGGTATTTTATTCAGTATTCTAAAACTACTCCAAGCAAAGGTTCCAATAACCACCATAAACATCACACCAACCAAGGCTGCAATAGGAACTTGCTCTATATAACTCGATGCAAAAACAATAAATGCCAACAGCATCAATGCCGCCACTATACCAGATAAACGTGTTCTCCCACCAGATTTTATATTGATGATGGACTGCCCAATCATGGCACAACCACCCATACCACCAAATAAACCTGTAATAATATTGGCGCCTCCTTGAGCAACGCACTCTCTGTTTCCATTGCCTCTAGATTCAGTTAAATCATCTATTAAATTCAATGTCATTAAAGATTCTATCAATCCTATAGCCGCTAGGATAAAGGCGTAAGGAAATATAAACTTAATCGTTTCCCATGTAAATGGGATTTTACTAAAAGTTTCTAAATGTAAAACTGGTAATCCCCCTTTTAATCCCTCACCTCCACCGTCTTTAATAAAAGATCCAACAGTCGCAACATCGAATTTAAAAAATACAGCAAGTAAGGAAACTGTAACTATGGCAATTAATGCCTCAGGTAATTTTTTTGTTAATTTTAATTTTGGCAATCCCCACATCATCAACATAGTCAAAGCAACCAAACCAGTCATTAAATACAACTGTGTACCTTGTAACCATACCTTTTCTCCTTCTATATTTTTTTTAAACATGCCCAATTGTGATAAGAAAATAACAATGGCAAGACCATTTACAAATCCCATCATTACAGGATGGGGTATTAATCGAACAAATTTTCCCAGCTTTAAAACTCCGGCTAAAATTTGAATAGCACCCATTAAAATAACTGTTGCAAAAAGGTAATACAGACCTAGGTTTTCACTTGGGTCTCCCATCTCATTTCCTCTTGCAACCAAACTTACCATTACTACGGCTAAGGCTCCTGTTGCACCGGATATCATACCTGGTCTACCTCCAAATATAGCAGTTATTAATCCCACCATAAAGGCAGCATACAATCCAACCAATGGGTCAACTCCGGCAACAAAAGCAAAGGCAACTGCTTCTGGCACCAAAGCTAATGCAACCGTTATTCCAGATAAAATATCGTTTTTTGCGTTTGGTAATCTTTTTGTAATAAATTCAGTCATAGTTACCTATATTGATTTTTTTTAGAAGTCGGCAAAAATACAACTAAATATTTGATTTGAAAATTTGATTTTTCAAATTATATACTAAACTTTGCTATTTGCACTAACATTTCTAATTAATACGCGAATATTTTGGTAGGTGTTTTGCAGTGCTTTTTGTACTTGGCCATTGTTTTTCCATACAACTTCTGTAATGCCTTCTTCAATTTGAGGATTGAATCTAGTATCATTACTTGTCATGGCATACCAATGTGATATTTTTAAAATCTCTTTCCCGTTTTCACTATAAATATGGTAGCTTGACAAAATAAAGTTATTTAAAGTAACGTTTTCTATACCACATTCTTCCTGAACTTCCCGTAAGGCAGCTGTCTCAGCATTTTCTTTATTTTCAATTTTTCCCTTTGGTAAATCCCATTTACCATTTCTAAAAATAAAAAGAATATCATTATTTTTATTCTTAATCACACCACCGGCTGCTTCAATTACATCGAAATTATTTTTAAATGTTTGCCACATTAATTCTAAATCAGGATGATATACAGTAATTTGAAATATTTTCTCATCAAGACCCTTAAGTAAGTCCTTCAAATTTACTTTATTAAAATAATAAAATCTTTTTTTAACTTCATTTTTTAAGCTATCTGTTAAAGTAATTGAAGATTCATTCTTAAATATTGTATACATTTGCAAAATGATTTTCGACAAAAATACGGCAAAAAAAACAGCTGAATTACTTTTAACAATTAAAGCAATAAAGCTACAACCGGAAGACCCGTTTACGTGGGCCTCAGGTTGGTCATCTCCTATATATTGTGACAATAGAGTTACCTTATCCTATGTTTCCATTAGAAATTTTATTCGCGAAAACTTAGCAAAAATAATTCTTGAAAAACACGGCAAACCCGATGTTATTGCAGGTGTAGCTACTGGTGCTATTGCCATAGGGGTATTGGTTGCTCAAGAATTGGGTGTGCCTTTTATTTATGTTAGACCGGAGCCCAAGAAACACGGACGTAAAAATCAAATTGAAGGTTTTTTAGATAGTGGTCAAAATGTTGTTGTTGTTGAAGATTTAATAAGTACTGGAAAAAGCAGTTTAAATGCTGTAATTGCTTTAAAAGAAGAAAATGCCAATGTAAAAGGTATGGTGGCAATATTTAATTACGGGTTTGACATTGCCAACGAAAATTTTAATGAGGCAAATATTGAATTGACAACACTCAGTAATTATGAAAATTTATTAGAACAAGCGTTAGACACGAATTATATTAACGATAAACAGCATAAAACACTAAAAAAATGGCGTAAAAACCCAAGTAAATGGAAACTTAAATCTATAAAAAAATGAATTTAGAAAGTCCTAAAGTTACTGTACAAAAATCTAGTAAAGAAATATTTCAATATCTCTCTAAAGTTGAGAATTTTGAATATATAATGCCCGAAAATATTGATAAATTTGAAGCAAAAGATGATGCCTTTATATTTGCATTAAAAGGCATGCCTGAAATTAAATTAAAATTACAAGAACAATTGGCGCCCAATAAAATTGTTTTAGGCTCAACAAGTGATAAATTTCCATTTACCTTAACTGCCAATATTGAAGATAACTCAACCACATCTAGTGATGTTCAATTACTTTTTGATGGTAGTTTTAATCCAATGGTGGCCATGATGGTTAAAAAACCTCTTCAAAAATTTATTGATACTTTAATAAATAACATAGGCTCAAAATAACTAGAATATATTCATAAAAAACTTCATCTAAAGATGAAGTTTTTTATAAGAAAGCTACTTCTTTAAAATTATACTCCCTTATACCCATATTTTCAGTTTCTATTTTTAACTTTCCTTGATTTGAAACGCCTAAAATAATACCTAAAAATTTAGCCTTGTTTTTATCTTCAAACATTTGTGTTTTATTTTTCTTAAACAAAATTGATTCATAATTTTTTTGCAATTGTTCAAATTCGTTATTTTCTAGTAAATTAATTTGTTCTTTAACAGAATTAACAACATCAACCAAAATTGAACTTCTATCGAGTTTTTGATTTAATATTTGAGTCATAGAAATCGCCTTTGGCAAAGTTGCAGAAAACTTTTTTTGATTTATATTGAGTCCAATGCCCACTACTGATTGATAAATTTTATCACCTGATAATGAATTCTCTATTAAGATTCCAGCTAATTTTTTGTTTCCTGCCATAATGTCGTTAGGCCATTTTACTTTCAATTGTAAGACATCAAACTTTTTTAAAGCATTAATCAATCCTAAAGAAATTGCACAATTCAGATAAAAATGATGCTTAATTTGAAAATTAGAATGTTTGATTAACATACTAAATATTAGATTTTTACCTCTTTCTGACTCCCAATTAGTTGCCACTTGCCCTCTACCTTTTGTTTGATATTCTGTAGTAACAACTGTCCAATTACTAGTTCCTTCTTCTTTAGCTAAAAGTTTCAAAAAAGTATTTGTAGAATTTATGGCATTAAGTTTGACAAGTTTCATAATATAATTGCAAATTTCAAACATCTAAAGTGATAAAAATGTGATACATTTGCAAGAAATTTTTTATTAAATTAATGACGAAAAAAATAGCAAGTTTAGATCACTTAATAACTGAGGTAATTAAAGGGATTGAAGATGTAAAAGGTGAAAATATAACCCTACTCGATTTAAGAGAAATTGAGAATACGGTATGTGACTACTTTATTATTTGTGATGGAAACTCTAATACCCAAGTAAGTGCAATTTCGGGTTCTATTCAAAAAAAGGTGAGCAAAGCATTAAAAGATAAACCTTGGCATGTTGAAGGTGAGAGTAATGCAGAATGGATTTTACTTGATTATGTAAATATCGTTGTTCATGTTTTTCAAAGTCAGGTTAGAGAATTTTACAATATTGAAGGGCTATGGGGAGATGCTAAAATCACAAACATTCAAAATGCCTATTAAACATTAGTTTTATAACTTAGCTAAAGAATTTATTTATTTTTTGATAAGATAAATCATTGATAACTAAAATCTTGATATAGATTATTTAGCTTTTTATAACAATACATTTTTATGAAAAAAGAAACAAATAAAAACAATAACGACAATAATAACAACCCGTTTAAGCAGTTTAACTTTAAATTCAATTTTTATTGGATATATGGTATTATTTTCGCACTAATCATAGGGTTTCAACTATTTAATAGTACTGAACTTAGCAGTAACAAATTGTCACAAAATGAGTTTACAACCATTTTGAATGAAAATGACATTGACAATATTGTAATTGTAAATGCTGATTATGCTCAAATCACCATAAAAAGCGGGTCTTTAAGTAAAGAGAAATACAAAAGGAAACAAACCAATTCTTTTTTAAATCAAAACTCTGCTGTTTTTATTTATGATTTTGGTGATTTACAAAATTTTGAGAACTCATTAGAAAAATCTAAAAAAGAATATGCGCTTGATCTAGATTGGAAAAATGATACGCGTACCAGTTTTTTAGATTCATTTTTAGTTTGGCTACCATTTATTTTTATTATTGGTCTTTGGATATTTTTTATGCGACGTATGTCTGGCGGTGCTGGCGGTGGTGCTGGTGGTCAAATATTTAATATTGGTAAATCAAAAGCGAAAATATTTGATCAAAATACAAAAGTAAAAACTTCTTTTAAAGATGTTGCTGGCTTAGAAGGTGCTAAAGAAGAGATTCAGGAGATTGTTGATTTCTTAAAAAACCCTGATAAATACACAGCCCTAGGTGGTAAAATTCCAAAAGGTGCCTTATTGGTTGGGCCTCCAGGAACAGGTAAAACCTTGTTGGCTAAGGCAGTTGCTGGTGAAGCTAAAGTTCCTTTCTTTTCATTATCAGGATCTGATTTTGTTGAAATGTTTGTAGGTGTTGGAGCTTCTCGAGTTCGTGATTTATTTAAACAAGCTGCTGTAAAATCTCCTTCCATTATCTTTATTGATGAAATTGATGCGATAGGAAGAGCCCGAAGTAAAAACAGTATGACTGGTGGTAATGACGAAAGAGAAAATACCTTAAATCAATTATTAACAGAAATGGATGGTTTTGGTACCGATACCAATGTCATTGTAATTGCAGCAACAAATAGAGCCGATGTATTAGATAAAGCTTTAATGCGTGCAGGTAGATTTGATCGACAAATTTATGTTGATTTACCAGATAAAAATGAACGTAAGGAAATTTTCGAAGTACATGTCAAACCATTAAAATTATCTAAAGACGTTGATTTAGACTTCTTATCAAAACAAACACCCGGTTTTTCTGGAGCTGATATAGCAAATGTTTGTAATGAATCTGCATTGATCGCTGCGCGTAAAAGCAAAAAAAATGTACATCACATAGATTTCTTAGATGCGGTTGACAGAATTATTGGTGGTTTAGAAAAGAAAAATAAAATTATCACTCCAAAAGAGAGAAAAACCATTGCCTATCATGAAGCAGGTCACGCTACCGTTAGCTGGATGCTGGAACATGCTGCTCCATTAGTAAAAGTTACTATCGTCCCTAGAGGTAAATCTTTAGGAGCCGCCTGGTACTTACCTGAAGAAAGGCAAATAGTTCAAACGGACCAAATGTTAGATGAGATGTGTGCCACTTTAGGTGGAAGAGCTGCCGAAAAAGTAATGTTCGATAAAATTTCAACCGGAGCACTTAATGATTTGGAGAAAGTAACACGTCAAGCTCGCGCCATTGTAAGTATTTACGGTTTAAATGATAAAATTGGAAACCTAACATATTATGATTCAAGTGGTCAGGGAGAGTATAATTTCACAAAACCTTATAGTGAAAAAACTGCTCAAATAATAGATGAGGAAATTTCGAAAATTATAGAAACCCAGTACCAAAGAGCAATAAACCTGCTTAGAAAGCACAAAGATGATTTAATAAAATTAGCAGAAGTACTTATTGAGAAAGAAGTAATCTTTGAAGATAATTTAAAAACTATATTTGGAGAAAGACCTTTTAAGAAAGAAAAAACAGTAGAAGAACTAAAAAATGAGTCCATTAATAAGATCAAAGACGACAATGAAATTTCTAAAGAAATTTCAGAATAATCAAAGCGTTTTTGTATTTTTGACTTAATAGTTTTTTATTATGAAATTTTTTAATCGGCTTTTAAAATTAATAAAGAGACCTTCTCAGGAAGAAGAGAATATTTCGGACTCTGAGAATGAAAGTTCCATAGATGAAAAATTTGTTCAAAAGTTTATTCACAAGGGTGGTAAATTTTTATATTGTTCTGATATTAAAGAAATTGAAACAAATTTAATTCAAATACTTCAAGAAAATAAATGGAATAATGTAATTAGCTTTGAAGAAGAGTTGAACAAATTATTAAAAAAAATAAAAAGCGCAAAAACCGAAAAAATTATTAACGGTTTACCTTTTATTACAAGTTGTGAATCTTTAATATCTCATGACGGAAGTATCATGTTTTCAAGTAAACAATTAAAAGATAAAAAATTAAAAGATCTACCAAATAGTTTTATTGTTTTAGCTAATACGAGTCAAATTGCAAAAGATACACGTGAAGGTATTTCTGGCATTCGAAATAGAGCTAAAAAAAATTCACCTACCATTATAAGCTCCATTAAAGATTTTACTATAAATAAAGCGGAAACAGATTTTATGACTTATGGTAATACAAATACTAAAACCCTATATTTGCTTTTACTAGAAGACCTTTAAATAAATGAATAACTTCACCAAACGAATAGTTTTCGGATTTTTATATTTAGTTTTAATCGTTCTATCTACACTTTTAGGACCCATTTACTTTTATAGCTTATTCTTTATTTTTTTAATTTTTTCTCTTTATGAATTTTTAAAAATCATTGAGCTAAAAAGTGTATACCCATACATCTTGGCGGTAACCTCATTTTCTTTAGCAATTATTTCTAACAATAATTTAATACTTATCGAAGATGAAATGTCAAAAAAAATAACAATTGCACTATTTATTGTCATATTATATTTTACACTTATTACTGCCTTAATTTCTTCAAGAAAAATTGCCATTCAATACTTGGGTCGTATTTTTTTATCACTTATTTACGTCATCATACCATTTTCTTTATTGATCAAAATTCCTTATTTGAATTTTGACCATACCTTTAATACCTCTATAATTTTGGGTATTTTTATTCTAATTTGGAGCAATGATGTATTTGCTTTTCTTATCGGAAAAAATTTCGGAAAACATAAGCTTATTGAAAGAGTTTCACCTAATAAAACGATTGAAGGATTTTTAGGTGGGTTTTTATTTACTTTTATTGCCGGTTTTATTGTTTCTAAATTTTACTTGAGTATCCAACCTGTACAATGGTTTACCATTGCCATATTGGTAAGCGTATTTGGTGTTTTAGGTGATTTAATAGAATCTATGTTTAAAAGACAAGCCCACTTGAAAGACAGTAGCAATTTCATCCCTGGGCATGGTGGTTTTTTAGATAGATTAGATAGTATTATCTTTGCAGTACCATTTATTTATATTTATTTATTCTTAACTACATAATGTTTCACAAAGAAGGTTTTAAAATCATATTAATATCAGCTTTAATTTTAGTTGTTTCTATTTTTTTTATTGAAAATTTTGTGACAGTTTATTGGTTGCAAAAATTGTTAATGGCCCTATTTTTAGTGTTTTTTATTCTAATCTTGCAATTTTTTAGAAACCCTAAAATAAGTACTAGTCTTAATACAAATCACATTATCGCTCCTGCGGATGGCAAAGTAGTTGTTATAGAAGAAGTTTTTGAAAAAGAATACTTTAAAGATAAAAGAATACAAATTTCAATTTTCATGTCACCCGTAAATGTACATGTAACTAGATATCCAATTGGAGGTAAAGTGAAATTTAGCAAATACCATCCTGGTAAGTTTTTGGTTGCTTGGCATCCAAAATCTTCTGAAGAAAATGAAAGAACCACCATTGTTGTTGAAAACAATGATGTAGGTGAAATACTATACCGTCAGGTTGCAGGAGCTGTTGCCAGAAGGATAGTTAATTATGCAAAACCAGATCAAAATGTCATACAAGGTACTGATGCCGGGTTCATTAAATTTGGCTCTCGAATAGATATTTTTGTACCTTTGGATATGGATATCAATGTTAACCTTAACCAAAAAACCAAAGGAGGAGAAACTATAATTGCAAAAATTTAATGACCGAATTAGATAAAAAATTTAACAAAGCATTTGCAATAGCATCAGCTATGACCAAAAAATTACCACCTGATGTTATGTTGAAATTTTATGCCTATTACAAACATGCCACCAACGATAATTCTATGGTAGTACCTTCCGGAAACAATATTGTTAGAAATGCATTTAAACTAAATGCCTACTTTCAACTTAATAAAATAACTATAAATGAAGCCAAACAAAAATATATTGATTTGGTAGAAGAATTTACAGATCATAAAATCAATTAACACTAAAAAAATCAAAGCACATGAAAAACATTATTTATCTATCTATTATATCTATTTTACTTTTTTCTGTTTCGTGTAAAAAAGAAAAACAAAGTATTCCTGAGAAAAATACAGCAATTAAAAATTACATTATTGAT
>CAYPHN010000094.1:0-10327 GCA_964410265.1 uncultured Flavobacteriaceae bacterium
TACTGAATTTAATTAATTGTTATAATGGAATTCTGTTTCATTGAATTGATTATTTTTAACCTTAGGGTACTTCTATTAATTTATTCGCATCAAAATTTTCAGAGTTTTTCTTAGGCAAATGAAATTTATGAAGCACTATCAAGATAATGCAAATAAATTTTGTGAAGTATAAGGAGAACTCTGAGAACCCTTTGGGAACAATGATAATAAACAATCTGCTTCAGTAATTTTATTTTAAAATAACTATGCTATTTTAAAAAAAATGTACCTTGCATATTATACATTCTAATTGTTTTTTGAACTGCGTAGCATATCATGAACTCAAAAAAAAATATTAAAAACGTGAGTAAAGGAATGAATTAATAGAAGTACCCTTGATTTTAAACATTGAAACGAGCATGCTAAAATGTTTATCACCCAAGGGGATGAAAAATAGCGAACAGCATGTGACCGTTAAAAAACAATAAATATAGACACATGAAATAATTAAAATGAAACATAAAAAAATTACTGGTATTCAACAATTAGGTGTTGGTGTTGAAGATGTTCAAGTTGCATGGGCATGGTATCGAAAACATTTTGGAATGGATATAGGAGTATTTGATGATGAGGCTGTTGCGGAATTGATGTTACATTATACAGAAGGAAAGAGTAGAAAAAGGCATGCTGTTTTGGCCTTAAATATGCAATCTGGTGGAGGATTTGAAGTGTGGCAGCATACTGGGAAAAAACCTAAAAAACCAAATTTTAAACCTGAATTAGGAGATATTGGAATTTTTATTGCAAAGTTGAAAAGTCAAGATGCTGATAAAGCGTTTGCTTATATGCAAAAAGAAAAATTACAGCTTCTGGGTAAAGTAGAAAAATCTCTCGATAATAATAAGCATTATTTTATTGAAGACCCATATAGCAATATTTTTGAAATTGTTGAAAATGATTATTTATTTGAATCGACTAAGGCGGTTACAGGTGGAATTTATGGAGCCATAATTGGAGTAAGTGATATTAATAAATCTCTTCAAGTTTATCAGAATATATTAAATTATGATGAAATTGTTTATGATGAAACTGGAGTTTTTGATGATTTTGCCGCTTTGCCTGGCGGTGGTAAAAAAGTACGAAGAATATTATTAAAACATTCAAAAATTCGCAGTGGAGGGTTTGCACCTTTGTTAGGGCCTTCGCAAATTGAATTGGTACAACTTATTGATGAAAAAGGAAGACAGATATATAGAGATCGAATTTGGGGAGACCCAGGATTTATTCATATCTGTTTTGATACAATAGGTATGGATTTGTTGAGAGAAGAGGTCAAAAGCAAAGGGTTTCCTTTTACCGTAGATAGTGCAAATTCATTCGACATGGGTGAAGCAGCTGGTCATTTTGCTTATATTTCTGATCCTGATGGCATACCAATTGAGTTTGTAGAAACGCATAAATTACCAATTATTAAAAAATTAGGATGGAATTTTAATTTAAAGAATAGAGACCCTAATAAGTCAATCCCAAAATGGATGATTAAAACTATGCGTTGGAAACGAGTTAAAGATTAAGCATATTTTTACAAATTATTTTAAATATCGGTGTTACTGATTTAAATGAACACACTTATAATCTAATTATTGTTCAATAATAATTATTGGTATTGGATATAATTCTCGATAAAATTTAGGTTAAAAAAAGGTAAACCAATTTATTCTAACTGGTATAGTTTCTTTAGCATTAGCTAACTGATTATAAATCTCATTGTATAGTTTATTCCAGATTTTTTGGTTTTCGAAGCTATAAACCTGTGTCATTCCAACAAAAACCAGTTTTTTTTGTGGGTCTATCCAATACTTTGTATTAAAAACACCGTTCTATAAATTTAGACAAGTCTAAAAATATATTTATATTTGTAAAAAAAATAAATACATGCTTTCACCAACTGAAGAAAATTATTTAAAGACAATTTACGCTTTACAATTGGACTTAGATAAAGATATTAGCACCAATTTTATCGCTTCAAAATTACATACCAAGGCATCTTCTGTATCAGATATGTTAAAAAAATTAGGTAATAAAAAATTGATAATTTATAAAAAATATCAGGGGGTAAAATTAAGTGTTAAAGGAAATAAAATTGCTCTAAAAATTGTTAGAAAACATAGATTATGGGAATGTTTTTTGGTAAAGGAATTACATTTTAAATGGGATGAAGTTCATGAGATTGCTGAGCAATTGGAGCACGTAAGATCGGATGATTTAGTTGATAAATTAGATAGATTTTTAGGAAGTCCAAAATTTGATCCACATGGAGATCCTATTCCAGATAAATATGGAAATATTGTAGAAAATAATGCTGTAAATATTTTGGGAATGCTAATCGGACAGGAAGGTAAATTAGAATGTGTTAAAGATTCATCGGAAGTTTTTCTTAGATATTTAAACAACAAAAATTTAGCATTAGGTGATAATATAAAAGTTATAGAAATTGAACCTTTTGATAATTCGATACAAATAAAAACTAAATCAGGGTCTATTACTATTTCAAAACACGTAGCTGAGAATCTGTATTTAAAAACTAATTGAAATGACTTATAGTCCTTTAAATTCCTTAATAATTTTTGCAAATATTATTTTGCTTATATACCTGTTGTTCAGGCCTATAAAAGGATGGTACTGGTTAATTAGAAACAACTTTAAAACCAACGAAAAAACGGTTATTGAAGACGTGTTAAAACAATTATATCATTATGAAAATTCAGGAAAACATGTTGATATAAATAGTTTAACTGGAGTTTTAAAGTTTAGTAATAATTTGATTATTGATGTTGTAAATAAAATGTCGGTAAATAAATTAATTCAATTTGATGGAGATATATTGCGATTAACAAATACGGGTAGGGATTATGCCTTACGCATAGTTAGAGTACATAGGTTGTGGGAAAAATATTTGGCTGAAAAAACAGGTTTTGATAAAGAAGAATGGCATGAAAGAGCTGAGGAGATGGAGCATAAACTGAATCATGAAGAAACCGATTTGTTGGCATCTCAATTGGGTAATCCAATGTTCGACCCTCATGGTGATCCCATACCTACAAATACTGGATTAATAGCAAAAGTAGATGGTATATCCATGTCTATGTTGGATGTGAATAGTATTGGTAAAATAACTCATATTGAAGACGAGCCTGATGTTATTTACAAACAGATTCTGGCAGAGAATATTCACATTGGATCTCAGATTCGAATTGTAGAAAACAATGCGGAAAGAGTTGTTTTTTATGCAGAAGGTGAAGAATTTAAATTGGCTCCAATCGTTGCAGCAAATATTACTGTAAAAGTACTGGAAGAAGAGCATATAAAAGAAGATAATATGGTTAGATTATCCAGCTTGCAAGAAAATGAATTGGCTAAAATTGTTGGTATATCTAAAGAATGTAGAGGGGACAATCGTAGAAGATTATTGGATCTTGGTTTTGTAAAAGGAACTGATATTCAAATTGATTTATTAAGTCCTTTAAATAACCCAAAGGCTTATTTGGTCAAAGGAACAAGTATTGCATTGCGAAATAATCAGGCTTCAAAAATTCTAATTCAAAAAATATAAAATGAAAAAGAAGGTAAATAGTGCTTGTGAAACTTGCTCGGAATTTAATGCTAGTGGACTAAAGAAATTAGGAGTAAAAACCGATAATTTTGATTTTGTTGTGGCATTGGCAGGCAATCCAAACACTGGGAAAAGTACGGTTTTTAATGCCTTAACCGGCCTAAAACAGCATACAGGTAATTGGCCAGGTAAAACCGTTGTAAGAGCCGAGGGGGCTTTTGAATATGAAAATAAAAAGTATAAACTGGTTGATTTACCAGGCACCTATTCGCTTATGTCTACTTCTCAAGATGAGGAAGTTGCTCGTAATTTTATTCTTTTTGGAAAACCAAATGTCACCGTAATTGTTGTTGATGCGAGTAGGTTAGAAAGAAACCTGAATTTGGTATTGCAAATTTTAGAGATTACCGACAGAGCTGTTTTATGTCTGAATTTGATGGATGAGGCATTGCGCAGTAATATTGATATTGATGAAAGAAATTTAGCTCGTGAATTAGGTATTCCAGTGGTTGCAACTAGTGCACGATTTAAGCAAGGTATCCCTAATTTGATCCAAACTATTAAAGAAGTTGCCAATGGGGAAATAGTTTGTAAACCGCATCGCTTAAAAAACATTCCAGATAATATTATGAAGGCGGTAAAAAAATTGAGTGGTGAAATTGAAAAACAATTTCCAAAAGTGCCTAATAGCCGTTGGATAGCCCTTCGCCTTTTAGAAGGAGACAATAGAATTATGAATGCTTTAAAAAATGGAGAACTTATTTAATTGATGAAAAATAATAATATTGATCATATAATCAATCTATCTAAAGACTTACGCTGGCAAATTGGTGATGATTTTCATGATCATTTGGCTGAAGGAATTTATGCCGATGCCTCGGAAATAGCAAATAGCTCTGTTACTACCGAAAGTCAGCATAATAGTGTGCGTTTAGATGCTAAAATTGATAAAATTATTACAAGTAGAACATGGGGTTTTCCAATTATGTTTTTGGTTTTAGGAGTAATTCTTTGGCTAACGATTGAAGGAGCAAATTATCCATCAGCAATGTTGGCCGATTTATTATTGAATAATATTCATCCTATATTAAAAAATTTAGCATTAAGCCTAGGTATGCCGTGGTGGTTAGACGGGTTTTTAATTGATGGTGTTTATTTAGCTGTTGCTTGGGTAATTGCAGTAATGCTACCACCAATGGCCATATTTTTTCCAATGTTTACCTTGTTAGAAGATTTTGGGTATTTACCAAGAGTGGCTTTTAATATGGATGAATTATTCAGAAGATCAGGTGCTCATGGTAAGCAAGCTTTAACCATGAGTATGGGTTTTGGTTGTAATGCAGCAGGTGTTGTTGCTACCAGAATTATTGACAGCCCAAGAGAAAGGTTAATAGCTATTATTACCAATAATTTTTCACTGTGTAATGGACGTTGGCCTACACAAATATTAATTGCGACAATTTTTGTTGGAGCCGTAGTACCAGAATCATTTTCAGGTATAGCATCTTTATCTGCCGTAATCGGTATTGCAGTTTTAGGTATATTTTTTATGTTTTTGGTGTCGTGGACTTTAACAAAAACGGTTTTAAAAGGAGAAGTTTCAACTTTTAATTTAGAATTACCACCTTACCGGCCTCCAAGGTTTTGGAAGACTATTTACACTTCACTCATTGATCGTACTTTAATTGTTTTATGGCGAGCTGTTGTTTTTGCAGCTCCCGCTGGAGCAGTAATTTGGTTGATTTCAAATATTTACATTGGTAACGAAAGTATTGCTGCATGGACCATTAATTCTTTAGATGGATTTGGTTTTCTTTTAGGTCTTAATGGTGTGATACTCTTGGCATATATCGTGGCAATTCCGGCTAACGAAATAGTTATACCAACCATTTTAATGCTTACCGTTATGGCAGTAGGAATTTCTGGAGGTGATGGAGCAGGTGTGATGTTTGAATTGGACTCTATAAATGCAACAGGAGATATATTAAGAGCTGGAGGCTGGACCTTACTTACAGCAATTAACTTGATGCTATTTAGCTTATTACATAATCCTTGTAGTACTACAATTTACACTATTTATAAAGAAACCAACAGTGTAAAATGGACCGTAGTGGCCTCTATTTTACCTGTAATTATGGGCTTTATAATTACCTTTTTAGTAGCACAGATATGGAGATTATTTTGATGGCTTTAAAATAATTACATAAAATTTACTACCAATAAAAAAACTAAACTAACTAAATCAAATATTTATGCATGCATTAAAATGCGCTATTATAATTATTTTTATTACAATGAGCTTTACAGCTAATGGGCAAAAAATAATAACTGACAGACCCGATCAAACCGAAAGTTCTTCGACCATACCAAAAGGGAGTTTACAAATAGAAAGTGGTATTTTGGTAGGGTTCGTAGAAAATAATAATTTTTCAATAAGAACAATAGTAGCCCCAACTACACTTTTTAGATATGGTTTAACTAAAGGTATAGAAATAAGGGTAGTTAATCAATATGTAAATTTGAAAAACGACGAGACTTCCGAAAATATTACTGGAATAGCTGATTTAGAGATTGGAACTAAAATACAAATATTTAAAAAAGAAGGCGTAAATACTGAGGTAGCATTTTTATCACATTTGGTTTTACCAACAGGGTCAAAAGAAGTCTCATTTGATAAAGTGGGTACAATAAACAAACTTTCGATTTCCCATGGAATAAACGATAAACTGAGTGTTGGTTATAACATAGGCTATAACTATTTTGGCATTGAAAAAGGTTTTATTACTTATTCAGTGGCATTAGGGTATTCCATTAGTGAGAAGGTGGGAATTTACATAGAACCTTACGGTGAGATTGGTATACTAGATGAATATTTGTCAAATTTTGATGCTGGGCTTACCTACTTAATCAAAGATAATTTTCAGGTAGATTTCTCCTTTGGAACCGGAATTAATTACACAATGAATTATATTTCTGCTGGGTTTAGCTGGAACATAGGACCCTCAAAAAAATGATCTGACAAAGCTATTTTAGATTAGATTTTAAAACCATATTACAATAATATACTTTGCCATGACCTACCTATAAATAAATCGAACGAACTTTAAATACATCGGCACTCCACTTCTAATTTTAAATTATTTAGAATCCAATATCGAGATCCAACCGGATTCTATTTCCTGTTTCATTAGCAATTCCATAGGGGATTAATTGATTTACAATAAAATAACGCATATTTATTTTAAACTTTTTATTTATCACATATCCAGCCTGTAACTCAAGACCTTTAAAATTAGTTAACCGCCCTGCAGGAGACCCATCATTCGAATAATTCCATCTTGTCCAGTCATTTTGTGCTAGAAAATCTACCGCTGCGTACCTTTCTAAATAAGTATAATGGGCTTGAATAGTCCAGTCACCTGTCTTTTTATAATTCCCCAAAATCAATCCCATGACAAGGCCTTCCTTTTGATTTCGAAAATTTTGAGGGATAGAGTCATTTTTGTTTAAATTTTCAATATTTTGATAATAATCTATTCCAATAGTAACCGCAGGCTTTTTAATTATCTTAACTTTCGTTCCAAGGTGCACGATAGCATAGCTAATATCAAATGTTCCAAATCCATCTGGGATATTTGGCATTTTTTTAAAAGAATAAAATGATGGAAAAATTTTAAGCCGATTGTTCCAATGTTCAGAAAGTAATTGAATTCCTTGAAAATATCTATCCTGATCGAATGAAGTTCCACTGGTGCCAATAATAAAATGCCCCATACTCAATTTTAAAGAGTTTAATAATTTAGAATCACTTTTATATTTTGCACTAACAAAAACACCTTCGGGGTATACATTATCACTCCAAAACAATTCATTTTGTTTTTCAAACGGAAAAGTATTTTTACCAACCCAACCGGAAAACCATTTGTAATTTGCCTTAAAAAAAATCTTTTCAAATCCTATTGGTAAAGTGCTAAACTCACCAAGACCAGAACCTAAGGTTATTTGTGGATCTTGTTGATTGGCTCTGTCACCAGTTCTAATCCTCATGCCAAAAGAAGCCCAATCGCTATGTTGATAATTCATTCCGAAACGAAACCGATATCTTAATCGACTTCTATCACCTTTAAAGCTACCGTCTTGATTTTGTACGTCCCAATCTTGTTCAACCCTAAATCTAAAATCTCCTGTAAAGGAGAATTTATTATTTACTTTATCAAATTGAGCGAATAAAATTGATGAAAAAAAGAAAAAGATAAATGATGAACAAAAAGCATTTTTCATATATTTTGATATACGTTGTTAAAATAAATAAAATTGCTTTTTTTAGTTAGTCGAAAAGTGAATTTTGTTTAAAATTATTCGGTGAATAAAAACATCCAAAATTATTTTGCTAAAGTATAAACAAATTTGAATTTTCACTACTTTTATACAAAATTATTTTTGTGCTAAACCAATCTTCTTTTCAAGTTTATAACGCTTCTGCTGGTAGTGGTAAAACTTTTACTTTGGTTAAAGCGTATTTACAAATACTTTTAAAATCAGACGATCAATTTCTATTTCAAAGAATTTTAGCAATTACTTTTACCAATAAGGCATCTGGTGAAATGAAAGAACGAATTTTGAAAAATTTACTTGAATTTTCTAATCAAGAAAATGACAATGTGTCGAATGACATGTTTGCTTCAATGCTTAAAGAAACTGGATTGGCTAGAGAAACTCTCCGTAATAGGGCAAAGTTAATCTTACAAAATATACTTCAAAATTATTCAGCTTTTCATATCAAAACCATTGATAGCTTTACCAATAAATTGATCAAATCTTTTGCTTTTGACTTAGATATGTCATTGGATTTTGAAGTTGAATTGGATGCCGATGCTATTTTAAAAGAAACCATTGATATAGTTATTTCTAAAATTGGACTGGATAAAGAATTAACCAACATATTGGTGTCATTTGCCAAACAAAAAACATTGGAAGACAAATCATGGGATATAAGTAGGGAATTATTTGATATTTCAAAACTATTACTACATGAAGATCACGCAGATGAAATACAAAAATTAGAGAGTAAAACTATAGATGATTTTAAAGGATTAGAGAAAATATTAAAACAAAAACAAAGTGAAATTGAAAAAGATTTTATTACAATTGGTAAAAATGGCAAAGCTATTATTGAGGGCTTAGATGTTGAGGAAAAAGATTTTTATTATAAGGATTTACCAAATTTTTTCAAAAAAATAATTCAATTTAAGAGCCTTAAAAATAACGCATTAAAATTTGAGGGTAGATTAAATAATGCTATTAATGATGGTGTTTTATACGGCCCGAAAAAACCTCAAAACATAAAATCAATAATAGATGAAGTTAGTGATGATTTGATTGCCTTATACTTTAAGGCAGAAGCTCTTTTTAATATGAAATACCCAGAGTATCAGTTAAATAAGCTTGTACTTAAAAATTTAATTCCTTTGGCCATTATCAATGTTATAAATCAAACTTTAGAGGAAATTAAAAACAATAATAATATAAGGTTGAATGCAGAGTTTAACCAAATAATTAGCAAACATTTACGAGAACAGCCTGCGGCTTTTATTTATGAAAAAATTGGCGAAAAATACAAGCATTATTTTATAGATGAAATGCAAGACACATCGGTATTGCAATGGGGAAATTTAATTCCGTTAATCGATAATGTTTTGAGTGAAGAAAACTCGAGTTTGCTTTTGGTTGGCGATGCCAAACAAGCCATTTATAGATGGCGAGGTGGTAAGGCAGAACAATTTATTGACCTTGCTACAGAAGGCAATTCCAAAATAAATAATCCATTTCAAATAGGAAAAATAATAGAGAATTTGGAAGTAAATTATAGAAGTTATTCTGAAATAATCGACTTCAATAATCATTTTTTTACACATATTTCTAAATATTTTCAAAAGGATTCTTATAAAAATTTATACCAAATAGGAAACCATCAAAAGCATCATAAAAAAGAAGGGGGTTTTGTTAGTTTAAAGTTTGTTGACCCCTGTAAAAATGTTGAAGAAAGAGATATGGTATTTCCTGAAAAGGTATATGAAACTATTTTGAGTTTAGACGGAAAATTTGACAGAAATGAAATATGTATTTTAGTAAGAAAAAAGAAAAATGGGGTTGCGATTGCAAATTTTCTTACTGAAAAAGGAGTGGACATTGTTAGTTCGGAAACATTATTGATAAAAAATAATAATAGGGTTGCATTTATTATTAATTTACTGAGTTTTTTAAAAGATGAGAATAATGATGATGCTAAATTTAATTTCATTGAGTTTTTATACCATCATCTCGGAATTAAAATAGAACTACACGATTTTATGTTGCGTCTTATTCATTTGGATCAGGCGGATTTATTTAAAAGTTTAGAGTCATATCAAATTTTTTATACCTCTCAATATTTTGATAAAAGTCCGTTTTATGAAAGTATTGAAGAAATTATTAGGTGTTTTAAGCTCACCGAAGAGTCTGATGCTTACCTACAATTTTTCTTAGATTTTGTTTTTGATTTCACCCAAAGAAAATCGCAAAAGGACATTGAATTTTTATCTTTTTGGGAGCAAAAAAAGGAAAAATTAAGTATTGTTGCTTCCAATAATAAAAATGCAGTTCAAATTATGACCATTCATAAATCAAAAGGTTTGGAATTTCCAGTAGTTATTTCGCCCTATGATTTAGATATTTATAAACAACTCGATCCAAAAG
>CAYPHN010000094.1:10349-11207 GCA_964410265.1 uncultured Flavobacteriaceae bacterium
ATTAAATCCAGAAAATTATAATGGCTTTGATAGTATTTTAATAAACGCATCTTCTACTATTCAAAGCACAGGACCTTATGGCGAAATAATATACCAAGAGCAACAGGAAGCAATAGAATTAGACAATTTTAATTTATTATATGTTGCATTAACTAGAGCTAAAGAACAATTGTATATTATTTCAGAGAATACCGAACCTAAAGACGATCTAAGACTCTATTCTCATTTTTTTAAAGATTTTTTAAAAGATAAGGGAGTTTGGGAAGAAGGTAAATTAAATTACGAATTTGGTTCAAATAAGCGATTGTCAAAAAAAGATAAGGATAGTATTAAAACAGAATTTCAAAATGATTTTATAAGTACTTCATGGCAAGATCACCAAATAAATATTGTTGCAAATTCGTCTTTACTTTGGGATAACGAAAGAGGAGATGCTATAAATTACGGGAATCTTATTCATGAAATGATGGCTAGAATCATATCTGAAAAAGACATTGAAAATACTGTGATTCAATTTGTTAATAATGGAAAATTAAATAATTCCATGCGAAAAAATATTAAAAATATTATTTTAAAAATTGTAAATCATGATCAGTTAAAAACTTATTTTGATACAGAAAAAAATATAATGACCGAAAGAGAAATATTAACCCAAGACAAGCAAGTATTGATTCCTGATCGATTGATATTTGAAGGAAATAAGATTTCTATATTGGATTATAAAACTGGTAAACCCGACAGAAAACACAGGTTTCAAATTAATAATTATGCCTTAGCTTTGGAGCAAATGAATTTTGAAACTTCGAATAAAATTTTGGTTTATATTGGAGATAATATTGAAGTAATTAAAGTATAAAA
>CAYPHN010000095.1:0-6395 GCA_964410265.1 uncultured Flavobacteriaceae bacterium
TTTGCAAAACCAATAGAAGCACTATTGTCTACATTAACATACAATTTAGGTTTTAGAAGTGTGTAATGTTTCTGTATAAATGTTGGATTTATTAATAACACGAAGATACCAAAAACAGCTATAAATCTTAATAAAGCTAAAACGTATATGTTTTTATACCTTTTCACTTTATAAAAATACTGGTAATAAACCAACAATAAAGCTGCAATAAAAGCAAGAAAAATTAATAATATATTTAATGTTTGCATTGCATCTTATAAGAATTCTAATAAGTGTTTAAATCTTTGTCTTAAAAAAATTGTCATTCTCTTGAAAACGAAAATTTTCAATTTAATCAAAAGATTCCCACTTTTGTGGGAATGACTTTTTTTACAAATGTGCACAAAAAACTAGGTCAACATGCCACCATCAACATGTAAGGTTTGCCCTGTGATGTATGATGACATTTCTGAAGCTAGAAAAATACAGGCATTGGCTACATCTTCTGGAGAGCCTCCTCTTTTTAGAGGAATTGCTTTTCGCCATTCATCTACAGTATTTTGATCTAATTTGGCAGTCATTTCTGTTTCAATAAAACCAGGAGCTATCGCATTACAACGAATATTACGGGAGCCTAATTCTAAAGCAACTGATTTAGTAAAACCTAGAATTCCAGCTTTTGATGCAGCATAATTGGTTTGACCAGCATTACCTTTTACGCCTACAACAGAGCTCATATTAATAATAGAACCTAATCTTTGTTTCATCATAGGCCTAATAACTGCTTTGGTTAAATTAAAAACAGATTTTAAATTTACTTCAATTACCTTATCAAAATCCTCTTCAGAGATTCTCATCAATAAATTATCTTTGGTAATACCAGCATTATTAATCAATATTTCTAAAGATTCGAAATCTTCTAAGACATCTTTAACCAGTTGTTGTGCCGCGTCGAAATTTGCCGCATTAGACTGGTAACCTTTAGCTTTAATCCCGTAAGATTCTAATTCTTTTTCTAATTCAGCCGCAGCCTCAACGGATGCATTGAATGTAAAGGCAACATTAGCACCTTGTTTGGCAAATGCAATGGCAATTCCTTTTCCTATTCCACGCGAAGCACCAGTAATTAAAGCTGTTTTATTTTCGAGTAATTTCATATTTTATCATCTTTTTAATCAAATTTCAAATATAGTCATTTTGTTTTGGTGTTAAAATAAAATCTCTCTGAATTAACATAGAGATTTTGTATTCAATTTTGTATCGCAAAGTGAATTTTAATTATGGATTTGTTTATTCGTTTAATTGTGTAGTAGAAAAGATATATTGAATGTTGATTTTTTAACTTTTCAACTTTATAACTTTCTACTTTCAACTTCTTACTTCTCACTTTACTGATTTACTGCTTTACCTCAACATCTTTATAATTAAACAAATAATCTACTTCTAACTCTTGTACTTTCCCTAATTTTTCTAAAGATTTCATATCCAAATCTTTTTTATTTCCAATTACCAATGCGGTATATTTCCCTCCTTTGATATTATTATCAAAAAATGATTTTAAATCTGTCATTGTCATACTTTCAACCGCCTTATAAATTTCTTCTCGGTTATCATTGGTAATCCCTCTGTTTTTTAAACCTTCATATTTCCAAAAAATATTTGATTTTGTTATGCGTTCGGCTGCAATTTTCTTTAATGTTGCTTTTCTAGCTGCTTCAAATTGCTTTTGAGCTTCTGGCATATTGTTCATCAAATCCAACATGGCATCAACAGCTTCAGGTAATTTATTGGCCTGTGTTCCAATATATGCAATCGTATAATTCGCTTTATCTTTTTTTCTTGCATTGCTAAAATAGGAATAGGCTGAATAAGCCAAAGACTTGGATTCTCTTATTTCTTGGAATACTATAGAAGATAAACCAGATCCAAAATAAGTATTAAAAACCATAGATTTTGCTAATTTTTTTGCATCAAATTTATCACCTTTAGCAACAAACATTATTTCTGCTTGTACCATATCATAATTCACAAAATTAACTTTGTTCCCTGTTTCTAATTCTTTGTATTTTTCAGCCTCCGGATAATCTTTTAAATTTTTTGGAACTTTATGTGATGTATTCAAAGCCACGATGGCTGCGTCGACATCCTTACCATAATAAAAAATGCGCTGCTTATATCCTTTAAGATCTTTTATGATTTGAACCAACTCATTTGGATCGATCCCACCTAATTCATCCGCATTATAAATATTTCGCAATCTTGAATTTTTACCATATTTTGCGTAATTCATCAATCCATTTCTTAATATATTTCCTTTTTGAGTTTTACCATCTGATCGTGATTTTAAAATTTTTGCCACGTATTTATCGTAACTTTCTTGATCTCCAACGGCATTATTCCATAGGTCTTCCAATAATATCAATCCTTTAGGAAGGTTTTCTTTTAAACCTGATAAAGTAACATACGATTTATCTCCGCCAGTACTAACACGATAAGAAATTCCTAATTTATAAAATTCTTTTTTTACATCTTCAGGCGAAAATTTATCAGTGCCAAGAAAATCTAAATAACCTACAGCAAGCGCTAATTTTTTATTATTATCACTCCCCATATCAAAAATGATATTCAAATCAAATAGGTCATTCGTTTTATTTTCAATAAAAGATAATTCTAAATTATTTTTTAAATTACTTTTTTTAATTTCAGCCTTATAGTCAACAAAAACAGGTTTTAAATTTGCCGAGTTCACAGCTTCAAATTGTTTTAAATAATCAGATTGTTTACCTCTGTTCAAATTGATCGGTGTTATACCCGGGTTTGCTACTTTTGCAATATTCTCATCTACACCCTTACGCTTGTAGGTAACCACATAATTTTCTTTATAAAATTTATTGGCAAAGGCAACTAATTCTTCTTTTGATATTTTCTTTAAATCTTCTAAAAATTTCACTTTATCCACCCAATTTTCATGATGGATAAAAGCATTATAATATGCACTTGCTAAGGCTGTACTACTTTCATATTCATGTAATTGACTCAATTTTAAATCGTTAATTACCGCCTCTAACATCCATGCATCAAATTCTCCGCTTTTTATTTTGTTCAATTCACCCAAAAGTAATTCTTTTACTTCTTCCAAACTTTGGCCTTCTTTTGGTACACCATTTAAAAAGTGCATGCCATAATCATTTAAAAAAAAGGCAAATGATGATGCTCTTTGTAATTTTTGCTGTTGATTCAAATTTAAATCAATCAACCCGGCTTGACTATTTGCCAAAATCATATCGATTAAGGTTACCATTTTTTCTTCTTCACTACCTATTTTATCTGTTCTAAAAGTAATGTAGATTGATTCTGATGTTGGTCCAAACACTTCTCTTATAACTGGTGATGTAATAGACTCCTCTTTAGGTAATTCAGGATGTACAACTTCTTTATTTTTTAATTTCCCAAAAGTATCGTCGATCAATTTTATTGTTGCGTCAAAATCAAGATCACCAACCAAAACTACTGCCATATTGTTTGGTACATAATACTTATCAAAATAATTATGAATTGCAACCATTGATGGGTTTTTTAAATGTTCAGATGTCCCAATGGTTGTTTGCTGACCATATGGGTGTTTCGGAAATAAACCTTCTAAAGCTCCATAGAATTTTTTACGCCCATCACTATCCTGAGTTCTATTAAATTCTTCATAAACTGCTTCCAGTTCTGTGTGAAATAATCTTAAAACCAATTCTCCAAAACGATCGCTTTCTAATTTTGCCCATTTACTTAATTCGTTTGCCGGAATTTTATTGTGGTAAACTGTTTCTTCAAACGAGGTATGTGCATTGGTTCTTTCAGCTCCTAATGAGCCTACCATTTTATCATATTCATTGGCGATAGAAAAGTTAGAAGCCTCTAAAGAAACCTTATCTATCTGGCTATAAATAGCAAGTTTTTTATCTTTATCTGTTTCAGCTTTATGCATTTCA
This sequence comes from uncultured Flavobacteriaceae bacterium, assembly GCA_964410265.1. Taxonomy (GTDB): domain Bacteria; phylum Bacteroidota; class Bacteroidia; order Flavobacteriales; family Flavobacteriaceae; genus Lutimonas. The sequence goes on from CAYPHN010000095.1 coordinate 3,960, forward strand.
TATAAACTTGAAATGGAATCCAATAAAACCTTTTCAGAATCCCAATCTTGGGTTCCAAATTTACTTGTTCCTTTAAATACCATGTGTTCCAAATAATGCGCAAGACCTGTAGTTTCTTTTGGGTCATAACTTGAACCTGCTCTAACAGCCACATAGGTTTGAATCTTTGGCTCATCATTATTCTTACTTAGATATACTTTTAATCCGTTATCTAAGGTGTAGAGTCGTAATCCAGTTGGATCATTGGTAACCGTTTCATAATTAATGCCATTGGCATCTTTTTGTTGCTTAGATACAAATGCATCATTGTTTTTGTTCGATTCTGTGCAACCTATAAAAGTAACAATCATTGATACAAAAAATAAATAGGATAGTTTTTTCATTGTTTAATTGAGTTAAGTTAATACAAACAAAAAGCCTGCCTTCAAATATATTGAAGAGCAGGCTTTAATAAAAATTTTATTAATTTATTAAGATATCTTTAACAAATTATACAGACTTTTTTAAATTTAAAACTTCGGCAACTTTTAATCCTATTTCAGCTGGTGATGAAACCACATGAATTCCATTTTCTGTCAAAATTTTCATTTTTGCCTGAGCCGTATCATCATCACCACCAACGATAGCACCAGCATGCCCCATAGTTCTTCCTGCCGGAGCAGTTTGACCAGCAATAAAACCAACAACTGGTTTTCTGTTACCATCGGCCTTAATCCATTTTGCAGCATCGGCTTCTAGTTGCCCACCTATTTCACCAATCATAACAATAGCCTCAGTGTCTGGATCATTCATCAATAATTCAACAGCCTCTTTGGTAGTAGTTCCTATTATCGGGTCACCACCAATACCAATTGCAGTTGTTATACCTAATCCTTGTTTTACTACTTGATCAGCAGCTTCATAAGTTAACGTACCTGATTTAGATACGATGCCTATTTTTCCTTTTTTAAATACAAAGCCTGGCATAATACCAACTTTTGCTTCTCCTGGAGTAATAACTCCTGGGCAGTTTGGACCAATCAATCGACAATCTTTTTGATCGATATATGATTTTACTTTTACCATATCGGCAGTAGGAATACCTTCCGTAATACAAATAATAATTTTTATTCCTGCTTCAGCAGCTTCCATAATTGCGTCTGCTGCAAATGCAGGTGGTACAAAAATTATTGAAGTATCCGCAGCAACTTCTTTTACTGCATCTGCAACGGTATTAAAAACTGGTTTTTCCAAATGTATTTGACCTCCTTTTCCCGGAGTTACACCTCCTACAACATTGCTACCGTATGCAATCATTTGCGAAGCGTGAAAAGTACCTTCACTACCTGTAAACCCTTGTACTATTATTTTTGAATCTTTATTAACTAAAACACTCATTTTAATATATTTTATCGATTATTTAATTATTGATATCCAATTGAATTGGAACTGTACAAAAGTAAATTATTGCTTTTGAATAAAAGAGATATTATCTCATTTTTTTTAATAATTCAGGTAACTTTTTTATAGAAATCAATTCTCTTTGACGATCTCGAAGTTCGGTAACCGGAGAACCCCAATAAATTTTACCACCGGCAATGGATTTTGAAACTCCCGATTGCGCCATTAAAACAGCTTTTTTACCTATGGTGATACCACTTACAATTCCACATTGCCCCCAAATCGTAACCTCATCTTCAATAATGGTACAACCTGCGATGGCTGTTAAGGAAGCCAATAAGCATTTTTTACCTATTACCGTATCATGAGCTATTTGAATCAAATTGTCTAATTTAGATCCTTCACCAATAATTGTATCTCCTGTAACACCCTTATCTATAGTACAATTGGCGCCAATATCTACATGATCTTTAATAACTACTCTACCAGAGGAAATTAATTTATCATAACCTGTTGGTCTGTTTTTATAATAAAAAGCATCCGCACCCAAAATTGTTCCCGAATGTATTGTTACATCATTTCCAATTACACAATTATCATAAATGGCAACATGTGCATGGATAATACAATTATCGCCAATAACAACATTGTTTCCGATAAATACTTGGGGTTGAATAATGGTATTCTCACCAATTTTTGCTGAGGATGCAATACTTTGATTGGCAGGATTAAAGGGTTTAAAGTAGTTAGATAATCTATTAAAATCGCGAAAAGGATCATCGGAAATCAACAAGGCTTTTCCTTTAGGGCAGTCCACCTTTTTATTAATCAAGATAACAGATGCCGCAGAATTTAATGCTTTTTCATAGTATTTAGGGTGATCCACAAAAACCACATCACCATGTTCCACTACATGAATCTCATTGATTCCGGTAACGGGAAAATTTTTATCGCCAACAAACTCAGTTTGTGTTATTTGTGAAATCTCTATTAAGGTGTATGTTTTTGGAAATTTCATGTGTTTATATTTATTGTTTTTCAGTGGTCACATGCTGC
>CAYPHN010000095.1:6436-11130 GCA_964410265.1 uncultured Flavobacteriaceae bacterium
CCTTGAGTGATAAACTTTTTAGCATGCTCGTTTCATGGTGCTATTCCTTTACTCTTTCCATATAAGTACCTTTATGGGTCTCTATCTTAATTTTATCTCCTTCATTAATAAATAATGGAACATTTACTTTTGCTCCAGTTTCAACTACAGCCGGTTTTGTAGCATTTGTTGCCGTATTCCCTTTTATTCCAGGTTCAGTATGTGTTATTTTTAAATAAACATGCGCTGGCATTTCAACAGCCAAAGGTAATTCATCAGAGGTGCGAATTATAATAGTAACTATCTCTCCTTCTTTCAACAATTCAGGTGCGTCTAATGTTTCTTTTTGTAAAGTAATTTGATTATAATCATCTGTATTCATAAAATGAAAAGTATCTCCTTCAGAATATAAATATTGATATTTTCTAGTTTCAACTCTAACTTCCACAATTTTATGCCCAGCCGAAAAAGTATTATCTAAAGATTTTCCATTAGTCAAACTTTTCATTTTAGTACGTACAAAAGCAGGACCTTTTCCTGGTTTTACGTGTTGAAAATCTGTAATTTTATAGGTATCATTATTAAATACGATACACAGTCCTTTTTTAATATCTGATGTATTTGCCATTCTTAATTTTTCTTTTTTTTAATAATTACTGGTATATCCTTTCATAATTCCTCTTTGAGAATTAAGAATGAATGTTAAAACTTCATCTCTTTCTGAACTTACATCCATTTCTGCTTCTATAATTCGAGACGCTTGTGTAGTGTTGTTGTTTTTTTGGAATAGGATTCTATAAATATTTTGTATCTCATTTATTTTAGAGGAATTAAAACCTCGGCGGCGTAGGCCAATAGAATTTATTCCAACATATGATAACGGTTCTTTAGCAGCTTTTACAAAAGGAGGCACATCTTTTCTTACCAAAGAACCTCCAGAAACCATAGCGTGTTTACCAATATGTATAAACTGATGTATACCCGATAAACCACCTATAATAGCATATTCACCAATTTCTACATGACCTGCTAAAGTAACTCCATTTACTATAATTACATTCTTTCTTATAATACAATCATGCGCTATATGCGCAGTTGCCATTATCAAACAATTATCTCCTATTTCAGTTTTACCATGAGCCTTAGTTCCTCTATTAACCGTAACACATTCTCTTATAGTGACATTATTACCTATTACAACTAGCGAATCTTCATCTTCAAATTTTAAGTCTTGTGGTATGGCAGAAATTACAGCGCCGGGGAAAATTTTACAATTTTTTCCAATTCTTGCACCTTCCATGATGGTTACATTAGAACCAATCCAGGTTCCCGAACCAATTTTTACATTATTATGGATGGTAGAAAAGGGTTCAATCACTACATTTGTAGCAATTTTTGCATCAGGATGAATATAGGCTAGTGGTTGATTCATAATATTAATTTTTTTAATTTTATTTATCTGGATTTCTAACAATTTGAGCCATTAACTCTGCCTCAACAACCAGTTTGTTATTGGCATATCCATAAGCTTGCATATGACAAATACCGCGCCTAATTGGCCCTACTAATTCTGCTTTAAAAATAAGTGTATCTCCTGGTAATACTTTTTGTTTGAACTTAACATTATTCATTTTCATAAAATAAGTTAAATAATTTTCAGGATCTGGAACTGTACTTAAAACCAAAATACCTCCACACTGTGCCATTGCCTCCACTTGTAATACACCAGGCATTACCGGCGCTCCAGGAAAATGACCAACAAAAAAGGGTTCGTTCATAGAAACATTTTTCATACCAACAACATGGGTTTCTGATAACTCTATAATTCTGTCAATTAACAAGAAGGGAGGGCGATGTGGTAAAATGCTCATTATCTTATGAATATCCATCAACGGTGGTAAGCTTAAATCATAATACGGCACTTTGTTTCGCTTCTCAATTTTGATTAGTTTCATCATTTTCTTAGCAAATGCTGTATTGATTTTATGACCAGGTTTTGTTGCGATTACCTTTCCTTTGATCTTTGTACCTATTAATGCTAAATCACCAATAACATCTAATAATTTGTGGCGAGCAGCTTCATTTGCCCAATGTAATGTCAAATTATCTAAAATACCATTAGGCTTAACTTTTATGGAATCTTTATTAAATGCCTTACTCAATTTATCCATAGTTGATTTTGATATTTCTTTATCAACATAAACTATGGCATTGTTTAAATCTCCACCTTTAATTAAGTCGTTTTCTAAAAGCATTTCAATCTCATGTAAGAAACTAAAGGTTCTGGCAGCTGCAATTTCATTTTTAAAATCACTTATATTCTCTAAAGTAGCATTTTGTGTACCTAAAATTTTTGTTCCAAAATCAACCATGGTAGTTATTTCGTACTTATCCGATGGCATTATCATAATCTCACTTCCTGTTTCATCATCTTTAAAAGAAATTATTTCTTTTACTTCATAAATTTCTCTTTCAGCATCCTGTTCTTCAAGCCCTGCTTCTTCAAGTGCTTCAAGAAAAAATTTTGATGACCCATCTAATATTGGTGGCTCTGAGGCATTCATTTCAATAATTATATTATCAATATCTAAACCAACAATTGCTGCTAAAACATGTTCGGATGTATTGATAATCACACCGTTTTTTTCTAAGCTAGTTCCTCTTTTTGTATCTGTAACATAACAAGCCTGTGCTTCAATTGCAGGCTCACCTTCTAAATCACTTCTAACAAATTTAAAACCAGTATTTATCCCAGCTGGTTTAAAAGTTAATTTTACTTTATTTCCAGAATGTAAACCTATACCATCTAGTGAAACTTCTTTTTTTATTGTAATTTGTTTAATACTCATGTTAGATTTATTTAGTATTAATTTTTTTATCTAATTCATTTACTTTAGCCGCCAATTTTGGAAGATTTTTAAAGTGTACATACGATTTGTTGTAATCACTGTATCCCAATGCCGGACTTCCTTGAACTACTTCATTATCTTTAATGGATCTACCTATACCCGATTGTGCTTGTATTTTTACATTATTACCAATTGTAATATGGCCAACAATACCAACTTGCCCACCAATTTGACAATTTTCACCAATTTTTGTTGATCCTGCGATACCTGTTTGTGCTGCTATAACCGTATTCTTACCTACTTCCACATTGTGAGCAATTTGAATTTGGTTATCGAGTTTTACACCTCTTCTAATTATAGTTGAACCCAATGTTGCTCTATCTATTGTAGTTGCCGAACCAATATCTACATGGTCTTCTAAAATAACATTCCCTATTTGAGGTACTTTATTATATTCTCCTTTATCATTAGGTACAAAACCAAAACCATCACTTCCAACAATTGCACCAGAGTGTATGGTGCAATGATTACCTATATAAGATTCTGAATAAATTTTTGCACCAGCAAATATTGTGGTATCATTACCAATAGTAACATTATTACCAATAAATACATTTGGATAAATTTTAACGTTATTTCCGATAGTTACATTTTCACTTATATATGCAAAAGCGCCTAAATAAAAGTCTTCTCCCATCTTTGCACTTTCGTGGATGAAATTTGGACTTTCAATACCCGATTTATGCAATATTATTTCATTGTAATATTCCAATAATTTGGTAAATGCTTTATAAGCATCATCTACTTTTATTAAAGTGGTGCTTAATTCATTTTCAGGACTAAAATCTTTATTAACAATTGTTATAGAAGCTTTAGTGCTATATATATATTGTGCATATTTAGGATTCGCTAAAAAAGTAAGTGTTCCTTTAGTTCCCTCTTCAATTTTAGCGAGTTTTGAAACTTCTACTTCTGGATCTCCAATAATGTCTCCATCTAATATTCCTGCTATTTGTGATGCTGTAAATTTCATGTATTCATCCTTAAATGTTTTTAATAGGTTACATGCTGTTCGCTATTAATCAATCTCATTGTTGACAAACTTTTTAGTTTGCTCGGTTCATTTGATGCAAAAGTATAAAAAATGTATTAAAGTTTGTCTTTTGGATAACATATATAATACTTGGTAACTGGTTTAGAAAGCACTTTTAAATTTAAATGATCTGATGCTTTTACTATATCTGTTACTTTACCTGTTTTAAATAAAATATTAATTTTTTGATTTTTTAATTGGTAAGCTTGATTTGAGACTTCTCCTTTAAAAACAAAATACGCGGCTTCATCTTTTGTAATATTATATTTATCTATCAAATTACTAATATGTGTATTTAATTTCTCTTTTTTAATTTGATCGTTTTTTATCTCAATCTTTAAAAGGTCTCTGTTAATAATCATTTTACTAAGATTGCTCAACACAAAATCATCATGAAATTGCCAATCTTTCATAGCAGAAATTATATCAAAATCATCCAGACAAGCAAAAGTATCAAGGGCTAAATCATTAAACTCATCTTTAGATATTTCATTTTTCAAAAAGAATAATAACGCTTTACTTGCTGCAAGTATTTCGCCTTTAAGAGTTAATTCTTTTGCGCGTTGCAATACTCTAATCAGTAATTGTTCGGCAACCAAACTGGTTTTATGCAAATACACTTGCCAATACATTAGCCTCCTTGCTGTTAAAAACCGTTCGACTGAATAAATTCCTTTTTCTTCTATAACGAGTTCGTCATTAACTACATTAAGCATCGTTAATAAATGTGCACTATTAATATTACCTTCTGAAACTCCTGTGTAAAAACTATC
>CAYPHN010000096.1:0-11026 GCA_964410265.1 uncultured Flavobacteriaceae bacterium
AAAATTTACTGTTAGAATATCAGAATGTTGAGAAGTTAGTTATATGATAGGTTAATAGGTTTTATTTTAACTGAGTCTTTATCCTAACTCTGTGTTTCGTTCCCTGTTCATAAGCATAACTAAGTTTAATTAAAGTTGGTTCGTCAAACATGCTTCCCAAAAATTGAATTCCGGCAGGTAAATTTCCATCGGTAAAACCCATAGGTACAGTAAAAGCGGGTTGCCCTGTATGTGGAGCGATTACTTGGTTATTATCTCCCTTATATTCTTCTTCAAAAAGTGCTATTCTTGCTGGTTTATTATTCCATGAAGGATAAATGATAGCATCTAATTTTAAAGAGTCCATAACTTTTTCTATAGCTTCACGAAAAGCAATTCGTCTAACATCATGAAAAGCATCACCACATACTATTTCCGGATCTTGCCACCTACCAGTATTGGCAGAAAATAATTCAAGGCGTTTTTTAGCGAAATCAGAAGTAGAACCCACTCTTATAATATCTTCAAGGGTTTTTATGCTGTCACTTTTAACATATGTAGCCAAATAGGTTTCTAAATCTTCCCTAAATACCGAGCACCACTGATTTTGTCTGAGTTCTGAAAAATTCGGAATTACAATTGGATCAATAATTTCTGCTCCAAGTTTATTTATATCAGAAATTGCCTGTTCAAACAGTACTTTTATTTCAGGATCCGGATGGTCATCACTTAATTCTCGAAGCACTCCTATTCTTGCCCCTTGAAGACCATTTTTTATTAAAAACTGACTATAATTGTCTGGTGTTTTTCCTTCGCCATATTTTGTAATTGGGTCACTTGAATCATAACCCGCCATAATTTCCAAAACCTTTGTTGCATCTTCTACCGTTCTACACATAGGTCCCACAACATCATTTCGCAAAAAAAGTGGAATAATCGCACTCCTGCTAATCAAGCCAAGGGTAGTTCTAAAACCAACCAGCGCGTTATGCGAAGAAGGTCCTCTAATCGAATTACCCGTATCTGTTCCTAGTCCAATAGTCCCAAAATTTGCCGCAATAGCCGCTGCCGTACCTCCACTAGATCCTGCTGGAACAAAGTCTAAGTTATAAGGGTTTCGCGTAGTTCCGGCGGTAGAACTTTCTGTATGTTTCGGACTAAAAGCCCATTCAGCCATATTAGATTTTGCAATAATTATTGCACCCGCTTCAACTAGTTTTTTTATAATAAATGCATCTTCTTTAGGTACAAAATCCTTTAAAGCCAAAGAACCACCAGTTGTAGGTAAGCCTTTGGTATTGATATTATCTTTTACAATTAATGGAATACCATGAAGTGGTCTCAATATTCCTGTTTTTTTATACTCTTCATCTAATGTTTTTGCAATAGAGATGGCATTTCGATTGATAAAAGTTATGGCATTGATGTTGCCATCCAAACTGTCTATTTGATTTAAATAGGTTGCAACCAATTTCGCACTGGTATATAAATCCTCTTTATAAGCCTTATGTATATCAGCAATTGTCAATTCGTCTAAATCTATAATTTTCAGTTCTTTAGATTCTTTTTGACAGGTAATAAAAATTATACTTAAAGATAGATAAATGAACAGGTTCTTAATTTTGTAAATCATAATGATAATCTTTTGAAGGTCGTTTTTAAATTACGAGCCAAGTGGAATTTGAGATTAATTGACTAAAGATAATATCTATTTTACAAAGTAAGATATAAGGGCTTAGCAAACCTTAAAAATACAATTTCATTTCTTCAATTGCTTACTTAATCTTTAATGGCTTTATATTCTCTCATTATTTTTAGAGTCTCCTTCACAGGCAATGCTTTTATTGTTCTCCCTTTTTGACCAGTCATATCTGAAGCCATAAATAGAGAATTATATATAGCCTCTTCGGTTGCTTCAACTACAGCAAGAAAAAGAGGCGACATAAAATCATTAGATACTTCAATAGTGGGTTTTTCAATTTCTTTGGAATTGTATTTAATCCGTAGATCAGGATGGGTGCTAAAGGCTATAGAATAATCTCCACTTCCGTTAGATGAAAAAGACCCAACTTTTCCAAAAGCCAAAAACGATCTTTTTGCCAATCGTTTTAAATTTCGTACAGATAGTGGTGCGTCAGTAGCAATTACAATCATACAAGACCCATCTACCACATAAGGCACATCTTCTGCCATATAAAAGTTATTGAGCTCTTCACCAACCGGAGCACCATTGATATTAAGAATACCTCCAAAATTGGTTTGTACAAGCACACCAATTGTATATCTTCCTTTTTCTTTAGGAAGTACTCGAGAAGAGGTACCAATTCCACCTTTAAAACCCATACATCTTGTTCCTGTTCCAGCACCAACATTCCCTTCCTCAACTGCTCCCATAGAACTTTTATTTATAGCTTCAAAAACATGGTGATTCTTTACATGACGACCTCTAATATCATTTAGCCATCCGTCATTCGTTTCGCCAACCACCGGGTTGATTGATCTTATTTTGGCATTTTCAGGAATAGATAGTGTATAATCAATCAAACTATTTGCAACAAGAAAAGCATTGAGTGTATTGGTTAAAGCAATAGGAGATTCTATATTTCCTAACTCTTCTATTTGTGTAAAGCCTATAAACTTTCCAAATCCATTACCAACAAATACTGCTGCTGGTACTTTTTCTTGAAAAATATTACCTTGATGCGGCAGTATTACCGTAACACCTGTTCTAATAGAATCTCCTTTTATTAATGTTGTTTGACCAACAGAAACTCCTTTTACATCGGTAATTGCATTCCATTTTCCGGGGGTAAGAATACCTGATGCTATTCCAAGTTCTCGTGCTCTTGATTTTTTTTGCGCATGTAAATCAGATAAAGACAATAAAATCAATAGTATAGAAATAATTTTAGCCATAATAAAATATTAAATTGTTCTCAATTTTTGATGGTCTTGTTCGTAAATCAAGGCTCTCGCCAACACATTTGTTGGGTCTATCATTATCATCTCATCTATAATTGGTTCTGTTATTGCCAAAGGTATTTCGGTACAACCAAGAATTACAGCTTGTGCACCCTGTTCTTTTAAAAATGAAATACCTTGTATTAAGTTTTCTTTTGCCTGAGCATGAATGGGGTTTGTGCAAGCCTTAATACCGTATTTTGGATGATAAATTGCAGGGTGAATTAAATTTTCCTGCATTTCTTTAAAAGGTGCAATTACCTCATATCCTTTGGATTGTAATTTTCTGGAATAAATACCACTTTTATAAGTTCCAGAGGTTGTTAATACGCCAACTTTAGTAATTTTAGGATACTGATTTGCAAGGAATACCACCGTTTCATCAATCATATTTAATATTTTAATATGACTTCCCCTTTTTTTTAACTCTTGTTGAATAATATTAAATATGTTTTCTACATGTGCTGTGTTACAAGGAATTCCAGCAACTGTAACTCCAGTTTGTTGCAACTTAATAAGCACTTCTGCAATGGCATATGCCGGATTTATCTCAATCTTACCTAATAAATACTCTGTTCTGTCCTTAATACCTGAAGGCAAAGATAAAAGTACCGTATCAAGATAATCCTGATCACTATCTGCCAAAGTATTATCGAATACTTTTTTAAGAAGGTCTATTCCTGCATAAGGCCCAATGCCTCCAACAATTCCTATCATACGAAAATTAAATTATGGTATTTAAACAATATTTACAACAGAAATAATTACCAATCCTCTTTGTTACCTTTCGATGTACCAAGCATTTCTATTATTTCTTTTCCTCCATAATCAAAGCCGGTAATCCAAGGTTTTTGTACAAAGAATTATAAGCTTGCATTTCTGTTTTAACAATTTCATTTTGCTCTTTTTCAAAAGTTTTCCATAACAAACCAAGATCTTTTAATCTGTCTTTGGCGCCATCTGTAACTTTCGGGTTAGAACTATCTACAAACTCTTTTAAATACATCCATTCTGCATTTAATTGGTTGTTGTAATTTATCACATCTTGAAATGTTTTTTGCTTGGGCTGAATTAGATTCTCTTCCCAAACTTCAATTCGTTTGATCAATTCTTTTCCTTTTTTTACTAATTCTTCCGACTTGGTATTCTTGTCTAATAATTTAGCATAGGCCTTTAATTGGCTTTTAACCGAACGCATTTCATTAACCGCTTCATGTATGTTTTTGATTGTACTTTCTATTTCTAATAAAACTGCTTGCTGTTCTTCAAAGTCGCTTGAAGAAGCTTTTATTTTAGGGTTTGGAAGTATACGAACTTCTGTCTCCACTTTTTCTCCGTTTAAGGTTAGCCTTAAAATATATTTTCCTGGAGCCACTCGTGAACCTTTGTAATTACCATATACAAAAACCTTATTTACAGCAGGTAAGGTTTCTCTTCTAAAATCCCAAGTAAATCTATTATACCCTTTTTTAGATGACAATACAGCTGGTTTTGAAGGCCCTCCTTGCCAGGGTTTGAATTTTTTTTGCTTCTTATTTGTGACTGTTCTAATCACCTTATCATTCTCAATTACCTCTAGTTTTAAATCTAGGCTATCTGCTTCTTTATCCAAATAATAATCAAATGTTACTCCCGTTTTCGGATTAGTTCCTAAACCTGGAATTGGTTTTGCACTACTTCCTCCAAAGATCAAATAAGTATCTTTAGGTTGAAATATCGAAATAGATGCTTTTTTAGAGGTCATATTTTGAATGGCTCCCAAATCATCTAAGATCCAAAAAGATCGCCCCGCCGTTGCAGCAATCAAATCATTATCTTGAATCACCAAATCATTGATAGCAACCACAGGTAGATTCAACTGAAAAGGTTGCCATTTTTTACCGTCATTTAATGAAATATAAAGGCCTGTTTCTGTGCCAGCATACAATAAACCCTTTTGTTTTGGGTCTTCTCTAACAACTCTTACAAAGGTATGTTCATCTGTTATTCCATTAATAATTTTGTTCCAGCTCTTACCATAATCATTGGTTTTAAAAATATAAGGTTTTAAATCCATAAATTTATAGCGCATAACTGTAATATATGCCGTTGCCGGATCATGAGGTGAAACCTCAATACTATTTATTATTCCTTCGGCTAAATTAGCCGGAGTTACATTTTCCCAATTTTGACCACCGTCTCTAGTTAAATGAACCAAACCGTCATCACTTCCTGCCCAAAGTACTCCTTTTTCATGTGGTGATTCAACCAATGACATAATGGTGTTGTAATTTTCACCTCCTGCAGCTTCATTGGTATACGGACCTCCACCCGGACCATGCTTACTTTTGTCATTTCGAGTAAGATCTTTACTTACTATACTCCAGCTATTTCCTTCATCGGTAGATTTAAACACAACATTTCCTGCGTGATAAATCGTACTTCTGTCATGTGGTGAACTGATGATTGGGGCATTCCAATTATATCTATATTTAAATCCTTCCGGAGCATTACCCAATGATAATTCTGGATATTCCTTAATGGCCTTACCACCCCTAGATGCTTTTATCCATTTTTCTATAATTCCCTGATAGCAACCTCCATAAATCAGCTCTGGGTTATCAGGGTCAAATGCCAAAAAAGCACTTTCACAACCAGCTACAGAATACCAATCTTTCCAATCTATTCCCCTATCATTTGTTCTGCTGGCAATCGCTATTGCGGAATTATCTTGCTGTCCACCATAAACATTATATGGTACCAAATTATCTGTAATTACCCTGTAAAACTGGGCGGTTGGCTGTTTTTGTTGTGAGCTCCAGCTCTTACCAGCATTGTTTGAAACATTGGCACCACCATCATTCGAATTGATCATTTTAGAATTATCGTTTGGGTTGATCCACAAATCGTGATTATCTCCATGAGGTGTTGGCATTCTGGTAAAACTTTTACCTCCATCAATTGATTTCATAGCGGGAGCATTCATCACATAAACCATATTTTCATTTACGGGATCTGCAAATATTTCCATATAATACCACGATCGTGTAATATTAATACGGTCTTTATTTATTTGTTTCCATATTTTTCCGGCATCATCAGACCGGTATATTCCTGACTTGTTTCCTTCTGCTTCAATTATTGCAAAAACTCGTTCAGGGTTTGCCCTAGAAACAGAAATACCCGACTTACCAAATTCTTTTGGTAAACCCTCTTTCATTTTTTTCCAAGTACCTCCACCATCTGTTGATTTGTATAAACCCGAATTTTTACCTCCCGATTTCATAGTCCATGGGTAACGTTGGTGCTGCCACATAGAAGCATACAAAATTAATGGGTTTTTCATATCCATAGATAGGGATGAGGCTCCTGTTATATTATCGATGAACAGTACTTTTTCCCAAGAAATTCCACCATTTAATGTACGATAAATACCTCTTTCATTTGAGGGGCCGTATTGTGCACCTTGTGCAGTGATAAAAATAATATCGGGATTGGTTGGATGTATAATTACATCCGATATATGTCTTGTCTTGTCTAAACCAAAATGTTTCCATGTTTTCCCTGCGTCGGTAGATTTATAAACGCCATCCCCCATAGAGGTCATCACTCCTCTAGCAGCATGTTCTCCCATACCAACTACTACGATATTCGGATTACTTTCGGATACAGCAATATCTCCAACAGATCCGGTTTTAAAAAATCCATCTGAAACGTTTTTCCAGGTTATGCCATCATCAGTAGTTTTCCAAACACCGCCGCCAGTAGCTCCAAAATAATAGGTCATGGCTTGGCCAACTACCCCAGTTGAAGTATTACTTCTTCCTCCTCTAAACGGACCAATATTTCGCCATTTCAATCCATGAAAAGTAGAATCTAATACTATAATTTCAGGACTTGATTTTTTCTTTTTTCTCTTTTGGGAACTCGAAATTATAGGAAATATTAAAAATCCCATAATTAGGAAAATTTTGATTTTCATGGTGTAGGTTTTCATTAGTTTTACATGGATACTTAATTCTATTAAAAGTTTTAAATAGATTTATTCCAAGAATAAATAATTTAAATTTAAGCGATTAAACGCCTCGTTAAAGCTTTTTATTTCTTTAGAGATCAAGGTATTAAATGTTTTTAATTGCTCATTTATTTTAGCGGTAAGTTCATTTTTTACAGCAATATCCTGATCGGTTGGAGGATAATCACCCATAGTTACCAAACTGTTTAAATGACCTAATTTATTGGTTAATTTAATAGGGAAATTCAAAGGATCTTGACCGCTTCGATTCTTTGTTTGATACAAAGTTTTTTCAATTTCTTCAAACGATTTTTTTAATTCTTCTGCTTTTTTAACCAGATTTTTTACCTTCTCATCATTTTTATACTGTTTGGTAAAAACATCAAATTGATTATTAATTTTTCTGATTTTCTTGATGGATTGGTGTGCTTTATCAATGGTTTGATTCACATCCGAAACAAATTCAAACTGCTTTTGCATATCTTCTAAACTAGCTTCTGCTCTTGGATCTGCTTTAATTATAAAGCTTTTTGTTTGTTCTTCATCATTCACCATTAAACTTACTTTATATGTCCCTGGTATAACTTTTGCTCCACTAAAATTAGCCGACCAAAATATCATGCCCTTTAATTTTTCGGCTCCTTTGGTTCGAGAGTTCCAAACAAATTTATTGGCCCCTTTTTCTACTTTTAATTTATCTTTTTTCTCTTTTGCCTTATTGTTAAAACTAGCTAGAGTATCTCCGTTTTGTTCTAGATAAGTTAGACTTATACTATCCTTTTCCTTGTCATAATTTTTAATATTGAAATAAGTGATCACACCATTCTCCAAATTTGTTCCGGCAGTTTTAGATGCTTTACCACCTCTGCCTTTTGTTCTATAAGAATTTTTAGGGGTAAATAGGATGTTGTTTTTTGATTGTAAATCTTTGTTTAATTGATGTAGTAGGGTAAGGTCATCAATCATCCACAAACTTCTACCCTGAGTTGCTACAATTAAATTATCCTCTTTGATGGTTAAATCTGTTATGGGTACAATTGGTAAATTCAATTGAAATTTTTGCCAATTTGCTCCATCATTAAAAGAAATATACATTCCTGTTTCAGTACCTGCATATAAAAGATCTTTTCTTTTTGGGTCTTCTCTTATAACTCTAGTAAAATGCTCATTGTCAATACCATTTACAATTTTTTTCCAAGTTTTACCATAATCGGATGTTTTGTATAAATAAGGTTTGAAATCTCCTAATTTATATCTGGTAGCAGCTATATAACATGTACCTTCATCAAAATTAGATGGTTCTATACTATTAATCATCATCCATTCTGGCAAACCTTTAGGTGTGATATTTTCCCATGTTTTTCCACCATCTTTGGTAATATGTACCAATCCATCATCACTACCTACCCATAATAAACCCTCTTTTAACGGACTTTCATTGGCAGCAAAAATGGTGCTATAATATTCTACACCTGTATTGTCTTGTGTAATTGGACCTCCACTTGATACTAACTTTATAGAATCGTTTCTTGTTAGATCTTCACTTAGTAATCTCCAACTCTGTCCTTCATTTTCAGTAAGGTGTACATGATTTGAAAAAGCATATAATTTCTTCGGATTATGTTTGCTGAAAATTATTGGAAAATTCCATTGAAAACGATATTTCATTCCTTCAGCTCCATATCCCATTGGATTATCTGGCCACACATTCACAGCCCTAACCGTTCCTGTTTTGTGGTTGTATCTTGTTAAATAACCTCCATAACTTCCCCCATAAACGATGTCATCGTTTTTAGGGTCAACAGTTATATGTGCCGATTCACCTCCCGCGGTAGATTCCCAGTCATTTTCTCCAATACTACCTCCATCACTTCTATGTTTAATTCTTATGGCCGAATTGTCTTGTTGCGCGGCATAAATTCTAAAAGGAAAATGGTTATCGGTTGTAACTCTGTAAAATTGCGAAGTTGGCTGGTTGTGATAGGTAGACCATGTTTCACCTCCATCGTAGGTAACTTGTGCCCCACCATCATCACCAATAATCATGCGTTTTGAATTTTCAGGTGAAATCCATAGGTCATGATGATCACCATGAGGTGCATTAAATGTGGAAAAAGATTTACCGCCATTGGTTGATTTATGATATCTAACATTAAGAATATAAATGGTATTCTCATCCTTTGTATCTGCATAAATTCGGGTATAATACCAAGCTCTTTGTCTTAATTTCCTTTCATCATTAATCTTTTTCCAGGTTTTCCCCGCAT
Source organism: uncultured Flavobacteriaceae bacterium (assembly GCA_964410265.1). Classification (GTDB taxonomy): domain Bacteria; phylum Bacteroidota; class Bacteroidia; order Flavobacteriales; family Flavobacteriaceae; genus Lutimonas. The sequence continues at coordinate 9,202 of CAYPHN010000096.1, forward strand.
CTTCACTTCTATATAGCCCTCCTTTTTTCTCATTCTCAACAATAGCCCATACTTTTTGTGAATTTTTTGGTGATACTGTCACGCCAATGATTCCCAATGTGCCTTCCGGGAAGCCTTCGTTTTTCGAAATTTCTGTCCAAGTTTCTCCGCTATCTGTACTTTTCCAAAGTGCAGAGCCTTCACCTCCGCTACTCAAACTATATGGTGTACGTTGTATTCTCCATGTAGAAGCATATAAAATTCTTGGGTTCGTTGGGTCTAAAATAAGATCTACTGCTCCTGCATGGTTGTTGCTAAAAAGCGTTTTTTTCCAGGTTTTACCACCATCGATACTTTTATAAATACCTTTTTCTTCGGTAGGTTTATAAATATTTCCTAGAACAGCAGCATAAACTATATTGTGATTTGTAGGGTGTATGACAATTCTTGAAACATGTCTAGATTTTTTCAACCCTTGCGATTTCCATGTTTTCCCGGCATCCACACTTTTCCAAACACCGTAACCTGAAGAAACATTACCGCGAACGGTCTTTTCCCCTCCTCCAACATAAATTACATTCTTATCACTTTTAGAAACCGCAATTGCTCCTATACTTCCACCAAAAAAACCATCAGAAATATTTTCCCAAACTCTTCCTCCATCTATTGTTTTCCAGATCCCTCCTCCTGTAGAACCAAAGTAATAAAGATTTGGCTCACCGGGTACACCTGTAACTGCTGCAGAACGACCTCCGCGAAAAGGTCCGATTAGTCTATATGAAAGTCCTTTATACAAATCTTCACTATACGCAATTTCTGTTGTAGATTTTGATTTTTTTTTCTTTTTTTGTGCTTGAAAATTTATCGGAATAATAAAAAGAAGTAAAGCAATACTAATTTTGATATAAATATTTTGTGTCATGATATGATTTTAAATAAGTCTTGCTAATGTAATAATTTAAAGTAGAACTCTAAAGGCTTTCCTTGAATTCTATGAGGATAATTGAGTATTAAATCTCCATACCAATTAAAAAAAATAAAATCAATTAATTTTATTTTTTTAGCTTCACTTTAAAGCTATTAAAAATTACTTATATAATTGTTTAGCAGCACAATATATTGTATATTAGAAAGGTGAAAAGTTATAAAAATACCAATGACCCTCAAAGAAGTTTTGTTACTGTTTATGTTGAAAAACACAGTAAGAAAAATCAATTTTTCATTGAAATAAATAAAATTATCAATTGGGAATCCATTGACAGTAAATTAAAGAAAGTATACACAAAAGGCTTAAAGGAAAGAGGTGCAAAAGCGTATTCACCCTTGTTATTATTTAAAATGCAATTGATATCTATTTGGTATGATTTGTCGGATATTCAAACGGAAGCTATGGTAAATGATAGTATATCTGCCTTAAATTTTTGTGATTTATCCATTGAAGATGATGTTCCCGGTCATAGTACCCTAAGCCGTTTTCGAAAAGTGCTTATTGAACAAAAAGCTTATGACAAGCTTCTTGATGAGATCAATCAACAATTATCAGAGCAACAGTTAAGCGTAATTATTGGGCATGCTAAAATGGATGCTAAACTCACAACATATTAAGCTTTAAATAAAAATTTATTTAAACCAACTATCTCCGAGGCAGAGCTATAGGAGTATTAAACTGGTTTCATTCTGACATAAATATCAAAAACCGGAATTTATTATTTAGATCCCCTCTTCCTGTTTACACGGGAATGACAAAAGGGATGACCTTTAATAGGAAACCTCGAGGCAAAGCCTGCATACCGGCAAGGCCAATGTCAATACGTTAAGCTTTTTTGTTAATCCCCTTCCCTAAAGG
>CAYPHN010000097.1:0-2231 GCA_964410265.1 uncultured Flavobacteriaceae bacterium
AAAATTGTAGTTGAAGTTTCAGAAAACTTAAGAAAAGAAATTTTAAATAAATTTGGATATACAGTTAATAATAAATGAACAATTTAAAAGGAAAAATAAAAGAGATAATAGTACATGGTGATTTGTCTATTGTTAGTATAAAAGTAGGTAATATCAATTTCTCGTCTATCGTCATTGATACACCCCTAACCGATGATTATTTAGTAAAAGGAAACGAAGTAAATATAATTTTTAAAGAAACAGAAGTCATTATTGGAATTGGTTCCGTTGACGGGATTAGTTTAAGGAATAAATTATTTGGCCAAGTTGTTTCCATTGCATCAGATATTTTATTAAGTAAATTGGTAATTCAAACAGAAGTTGGAAATATTACTTCAATAATTACTTCAAAATCAGTAAAAAGATTAAAGATTGTGGTTGGTACAAAACTTACTGCCATGATTAAAACAAATGAATTGATGTTGACAAAATGATAGATTGGACCCCACTTATTTTAACTTTTAAATTGGCCTTTATCACTACGGTATTGCTTTTAATAATTGCAATACCTCTATCTTATTGGTTGGCATATACAAAGTCTAGAGTAAAACCCTTGATAGAAACCTTAGTTAGTATGCCTTTGGTTTTGCCACCAACGGTTCTAGGTTTTTATATGTTAATAGCATTTAGCCCATCTAACGCATTTGGTAGCTGGCTGGATGAATGGTTGGGTTTGCGCTTGGTTTTTTCTTTTGAAGGATTGTTATTAGCGTCGATTATATATAGCTTACCGTTTATGGTACATCCTTTACAGTCAGGGTTCTCAAATTTACCCAACAACTTGAAGGAAGCTGCTTATGTTTTGGGGAAATCGAAAACAGCCACACTTTTTAAGGTGCTATTGCCAAATATAAAGACGGCTACAATAACGGGTATAGTTCTGGCCTTTGCACATACCATTGGAGAATTTGGTGTTGTTTTAATGATAGGTGGTAATATTTCTGGAAAAACTAAAGTAGCCTCCATTGCCATTTACGATGAGGTTGAATCTTTAAATTATGATGCCGCAAACAACTATTCATTAATTTTATTTGCAATTACTTTTATTATTTTACTTATGGTGTATTTAATAAATGGCGGTTATTTTAAAAAATTTGTTTCATGATAGAGATTGCAATTAATAAAAAACTAAAGTCTGCTTCTGGTCAAATGATCTTAGACATACGATTAGAAATAGCTGAAGGAAAATTGGTTACTATTTATGGGAAATCGGGAGCGGGAAAAACAAGTATTTTAAAGATTATAGCAGGGTTGTTAAAGGCGGATACTGGTGTTATAAAAGTTAATGATAACTATTGGTTAGATTCTTCTAAAAGAATTTGTTTACCTCCTCAAAAAAGAAATATCGGTTTTGTTTTTCAAGAGTATGCTTTGTTTCCCAACATGAGTGTAAAAGAAAATTTACTTTTTGCCTTAACTAAAAGTCAAGACAAGAAGATTATAAATGAACTAATAGATATTATTGATTTAGGAGATTTAAAGGACAGGAAACCAGAAATACTTTCGGGTGGCCAAAAACAAAGGGTTGCATTAGCAAGGGCATTGGTTAAAAAACCACAGGTTTTAATGCTTGACGAACCATTATCTGCCTTAGACAACGAAATGAGACAAAAGTTACAACAATATGTGATACAGGTTCATAATGAATATAAACTCACTACAATATTGATAAGTCACGATGTATCTGAGATTATAAAAATGTCGGATTATTTATTTGAAATTGATCAAGGAAAAATAATTAATCAAGGAATACCTACAGAAGTATTTACACAGAATAAAGGATTCGCCAAGTTTCAATTTATTGGAGAAGTAATAAAAATGGTGAATCAAGATTTTATTTATATTATCACTGTTTTAATTGGAAAAGATTTGGTAAAAGTTGTTGCCGATACAGAGGAGGCAAGTAAATTACAAATTGGTGATAAGGTAATAATCGCCTCTAAAGCCTTTAACCCGATAATTTATAAGGTGGATTAGCGATTTATGATATTTTGTTTGAATTTTAATTAAATTTTATAATTTATCTATTTAAAAATCATTAACTTGACATTGTAAAAAATTAATTTCAATTATAATATTTCTTAAAATGAAAGTAAATATGAAGGTAAAAAGGGAAAAGATCATTTCTGGAATCTTATTTTTTTTCATGGTCTTTTTATATACACATAGTATTCAGAAGTCTGTAGGTCAAG
>CAYPHN010000097.1:2241-10994 GCA_964410265.1 uncultured Flavobacteriaceae bacterium
CACTATTGAATTTGTTCAATTTAAAGGTGTTGTTCAAGATAATAATTCAAAGAAAACTCTTGAATTTGCAAGTTTGGTTGTTGAAGGAACTAATATCTCTACCATATCAAATACCGAAGGAAAATTTATTTTAAAGGTGCCAAAAAGTATATTAGACAGAAATGTCATCATAACATATTTGGGCTATTATAATAAACGCATTCCACTATCTAGTTTTACTAACAACAAATTTGTTATCAAGTTAGAAGAGTCTGTTGAAAAATTACCAGATGTTAATATTGTCACAAAAGACCCTTTGTTCATAATTAAAAAAGTGATGGATAATAGGCGAGATAATTATTATGAAACCCCTTTAATTATGAAGGCTTTCTATAGAGAGTCTGTAAAGAAAAGAAGATCATACGCTTCATTATCAGAGGCTGTTATAGATATTTATAAATACCCATATAAGTCACAATCTAATGATAATGTTAAACTAATAAAAGCAAGGAAGAGTACAGATTACAGAAAAATAGATACTTTAATTATTAAGTTACAAGGAGGTCCATACAATAATTTGGCTATGGATATGATTAAGAATCAGGACTTGTTTTTTTTTAGTGACATTTTTGAAATTTACAAATTTACCTTTGATAAGGTGATAAGTATGAATAATAAAACGGTTTATGTGATAAATTTTATTCAAAAGAGTTCTATTGTTGAACCCTATTATCAAGGAAAATTATATGTTGATGCTCAAAATTTCGCATTGGTTAAAACGGTTTATAGTTTGAATCTTCAAAATTTACAAAAAGCAAGTAGGTTTTTTGTAAAGAAGAAACCTGCTAAAGCAGATGTGATACCAGTTAGAACCAATTATATTGTTGACTATAGAAATAATGGAGGTAAATGGTATTTTGGCTATAGCCGAATTGAACTTAGTTTTAAAGTAGATTGGAATAAAAAATTATTCAATTCTCTATATCATTTAACCATTGAAATGGCAGTGACCGATTGGGAGCAAAATTTATCTAAAGTACATTTAAAGAACAAAGAAAAATTGAAAACCAATGTAATTTTAAATGATAGAGCGTCTGGTTTTTCAAATCCTGAATTTTGGGGCACATTAAATGTAATTGAACCTGAAAAATCAATTGAGAATGCAATAAAAAAAATTCAGAGACATTTAAAAAAATAGCTTTTAAACTTTAATAAAGATTTAATAAAATAATATAGTTTAATTCGTATTTTACACCCAATAAAATAACAAATATTATTTAATTTATTGTGTCAATTTATGCAAATTAAAAAGCTCTATATAATTTTACTTCTAATTGTTTCTGGGAATATATTTGCACAAATTGATAATTACAAAGTAATTGAAACTGATGCGTTTAGTTTTCAGCCTGAAAAAAAGAGTAAAGAGAAAAAAATATTACCAGATGTAGCAAGTGTGGTTGCGAAAAAAGGAGAGACAATAACTTCTTTTGGTACCTTAAATGAAATTTCTGATAATTTCCCAAAATATGGTGTAATTCCAAATAAAAAAAATAAAAGTTTGCAAGATCATAATGTTAGTGAGAAAGATGTACTTGTAAAAAAATTTTGGAATGGTAAAGATATTAGTGAAGTTAAATTAAAAACAAAACTAGAACTTGGCAAAATAGAAACGAGTACCGATAAGATAAGAATTGAAAGTAGAGATCACAGCTATGTTGATGGTGATAGAGTTCGGTTGTATGTCAATGAACAAGTTGTAAGATCTAATATTATTTTACAATCGGGTTATTATGTTGTGGATATTGACTTAAAAGAAGGTTTTAATCGTATAGATATTGAAGCTTTGAACCAAGGAACTTCTGGACCAAATACAGCTGAATTTAGAGTGTATGATGGCAATGGAAACTTATTAGCCGATCAGGAATGGAATATATTAACCGGTTATATTGCAACATTGGTAGTAATTAAAAATTAATGCCTTATTTGCCTCAATTCAAATCCTTTTAATTTTTTACTATATTTAAAGTAGCATGGTAAAAAAAATCACAAAAATTATTATTAAATTACTATTAGTAGCAATATTAATTTTCGGATTATTTTTTACAGCAGTTTCTTTTGGGTTTTTTGGTCATGTATTTACAGTAAATGAATTGAAAGATTTTAAAAATGATACAGCTTCTTTAGTTGTTTCAGATGATGGAACTTTGATTGGTAAATATTTTGTGAAAAACAGAACAAATATTGCATTTGATCAAATACCAAAACATTTAATCAATGCACTTATAGCTACAGAAGACACAAGGTATTTTGATCACGAAGGGGTAGACTCTAGAAGTTTATTTCGCGTTTTATTCAAAACCATGCTGTTACAACAAAAAAGTTCGGGTGGTGGTAGTACAATTACACAACAATTGGCAAAAAACATGTTTGGTCGTAAGAACTACGGACCTTTAACCATACCAGTGAATAAAATTAAAGAAGCAATTTTAGCGTCGAGAATAGAAAACATATATTCAAAAGAAGATATTTTGACACTTTATTTAAATACGGTTCCTTTTGGGGAAAATGTTTTGGGAATAGAGTCCGCTTCTAGAAGATATTTTAATAAGAATATTAGTGCATTGAAAATTGAAGAATCAGCTGTTTTGATAGGCATGTTAAAAGCAAATACTTATTATAATCCAAGGTTGTATCCGGAACATGCACTAAATAGAAGAAATGTTGTTTTGCACCAAATGAAAAAGTATGATTATTTAACTAGTGATATTACGGATTCGATACAAGCATTACCGCTAATTTTAGATTATGCTAATTTAGAATCGGAAGGTGTAGCCAATTATTTTTTGGTTCAGGTAAAAAAGGAAGTTAATACAATTTTAAAAACAATAAATAAAGAAAATGATACGGATTACGATATAAGAAAGAGTGGATTGATTATTGGTACTACGCTAAATTTAGACCTTCAAAATTATGCATTATCTGCGTTTAAAAGCCACTTGGGTAAAATGCAAAACCGTTTAAACAAACAGTATAGAAGTGGATCAAGTAAGATTGCTTTAAATAAATTGGTTGATGCGCAATTAAAGAAATTGAAATTACCCAAAAGTGCAGATACAAAGAAAAACAGAGAAGTATTTTCATGGAAAGGTTTTTATACAGACTCTATTTCAGTAAGAGACAGTTTGAAACAGGCTTTAACGCTTTTACAAGCAGGTTTGTTAGCAGCTGACCCCAATACAGGAGCAATTAAAATTTGGGTTGGAGGTATTGATTTTCGAACCCAACCTTATGATCAAATATTTGCTCAAAGACAATCAGCTTCGGCATTTAAACCAATAATTTACCTTACTGCATTTGAAGAAGGTGCAATGCCATGTCAATACTTAGATAATGCCCCATTCGTTTTAACAGATTTTGAAAATTGGCAACCTCAAAATTACAATCATACAACAGGGGGGAAGTATTCTATAGCAGCTTCATTGGCCAAATCTATGAATATACCAACAGTAAATCTATTTATGCAAATCCCATTTAGTAGTTTGGAGAACACATGGTACAATTTGGGGTTTTCCCAAAGATTGCTAAAAAAACCAGCCACTGCTTTGGGTACTTCTACGGCTAGTTTGTATGAGATGGCTTTTGCTTATGCAAGTTTCGCTAATGGTGGGTATAAAGTGGAACCTCAAATTATTACCTATATTAAAACGACCGATGAAAAAATTTTGTTTGAGAATAAAAACTTAAACACTTCTGTAAAAATATTAGAGAAACAAAGTACTGATTTACTAAATGCCATTTTGCAAAAAGCGATTGTGGAAGGAACAGGAAGAGCCATTCAAAATGTTTATGGCATTCATTTGCCATTGGCAGGTAAAACAGGAACCTCACAAGATTATGCCGATGCATGGTTTATAGCCTATAACCCCAATTTGGTACTGGCTACAAGAGTAGGAGCCACCTTGCCGGCTATTCACTTCAATAACGGATCGAATGGATCCGGAAGTTCCTTAGCTTTGCCCTTGGTGGCCAAAATATTACAAAAAGCACAGAAGAATAAAAAGTTAAAAGATAAATATTTTGTCAACTTTGAAAATTTACCTATCGAAATAGAAAATGCTTTGAATTGTAATGATTATGTTGATATTTCAGAAATTGAAAAATTGTTTGAAAGTATCTTTGGAAATAAAAATACTACCTTTGAGAAAGCATCAAAAAAAGCGGAACGTAAATCAAAGCGAAAAAAGAGAAAGCCGCTATTTAAAAGAATTTTTGGAAAAAAGGACGAATAGACCTTTTTAATGAATAAATTATTATCATGGATTTTTTAAAATTACTTTTTATATTTTCAATAAGCTTTGGTTGTCAACCTGAAGATGGAGATGGCTTGTTGGTTGTTGATAATGATTTGTTAGTAATTGATGATGTTTCCAAAAAATTGAAAATTGAAAAAATAACAAGTCTCGATAACCTAATTAACGAAACCTCTGGATTAATCAATTTTAATGGTAGATTAATAACTCATAATGATAGTGGCGGTAAACCTAATTTGTATTAAATAGATGTTTTTTCTGGAAAAGTTATTAGAACAGTTAGTATAATAAACGCAGTAAATATAGATATGGAAGATATCGCCCAGGATGATACTTACATTTATTTAAGCGATATCGGAAATAATTCAAATACCAGAGAGAATCAAACTATTTATAAAATTAGTAAATCAGATTTTTTATCAAAAGAAAAAGTAATTGCAGAAAAAATTAGTATTGGATATGAGGAACAATTTGATTTTGAAAGATCCGATAAGCAAACAAATTTTGATGCCGAAGCTTTAGTAAATGTTGGAGATAATTTATTTCTTTTTACCAAAAATTGGAGCGATTTTCAAACATCGGTATATAAAATTCCAAAAGAAAAAGGTAAGTATAAGTTAAGTAAATTAAGTAGTATTAATATAAATGGACTTGTAACTGGAGCGGATTATAATAGTGTAAAAAAAACCATTATTTTAACTGGATATAAAAATTTCATTCCGTTTATTGCTGAATTGTCTAATTTTTCGTCAGATAACCCACTAGATGGAAAAATAATTAAGAAAATTTTAATCCTAAATGGTTCAATACAAATTGAAGGAATAGCTTATAACCCAGATGGATCTTATTATATAACTGCTGAAAAAAATTCTGGTTTTCCAGCAGTATTGTATAAAATGACCTATTAATTATTGATTTGGCTTAAAAGAGCAATTCCTCCAAATAAGAATAAGAAGGAAAGCATAATTACCATAATAATTAACAAAATTATTAAACTTCCTTTAGCCCAATTTTTTTTGTGAATATTTGTGTTTTCACTAAAGGCCCAAATTAACAACATGATAAACCCTATAAAAGGTAATCCTGAAATAAAAATAGTTAGTGCCCAATCTTTTGCACTTAATGTTTGCGAGTTGTTAGTTGATATTGTTTCCATAAGATTATTTAAATTTAAAATTCATTAATAAAGGTAAGTGGTCAGAAGCTTGTTCAAATTCAGTTAATACACTTCCTCCCAAATAGGTTATAAAATTTGTGTTGTAAAAAATATAGTCCAATCTCTCACTTGGTTTTTTTGAGTCGAAAGTATTTTGCACTTTATTTTTGTCAAAAGCAACAGTATTTGTACCAGTTAAATTTAAGAGTAGGTGAATACTTGCGTTTTTATATTTAATATCACTATTAAAATCGCCTAGTAAAATTGTTGGATATGTTTTGTAGAATGTGTTGTAGATCTCCATTATTTTTTTTGTTTGTAGCAAACGAGTTTCCCTGTCATATGCCTCTAAATGAACATTTATCAAAACAAGTGTTTTTCCTTGCATATTTATTTTTATAACTTGCGCCAATCTGTCTAAATAAAATGCATCATAATAAAATGCATTGGATTTATTTCTTACCAACTTGATTCTTTCTTGGTATATAATCTTATACTTACTTAGTATAGATTGACCAGAGAGAACTTTGCCAAATTGAAATGTGATTGGGAAATATGGAAAAGGTACATATTTTTTATCCCAATTAACAGCTTGTGCCACAAAATTGTATCCCAATTTAGCAATTTCGTTTTGTTGATTTACATAATAAGATCGTTTTGATGCATAGTCAATTTCCTGAAAGGCAATAAAGTCTGGGTTGATATTTTTTAACCCGGTTAAAACTTGATTTAAATTATTATCGAAAAGAGTTTGTGGTTTATCTACGGCCAAATTATTTGTCATACCACTTAAATAGCCAATATTATAGGTGATGATGCTAAAAACAGAGTCATTCTTAGGTTTTTCTGTAAAATTATTGGTGATGATATTGTTGTATTCATTCATATCAATATTTGATGATGAGGCCCAAAAATAAAACCCTGCTATTGTTGATATAGAACTTAAAATAACTATAAATAAAATTTTTAAAAATTTAAACATGTGCAGTTTGTCTCTCAGTTGAAATTAGATAATAAAAAATAAATTTAAGAAAATATTTTTAATTAATTAATCTTTGTATATTTGCAGCCCAAAATTATAACAATTTAAGAAGCGATTATGAAAGGAGGTGACATGCTATGTTGATAATTCCAGTAAAGGATGGTGAAAATATAGATAGAGCGTTAAAACGTTTTAAAAGAAAGTTTGACCGTACAAAAACTATGAGAACATTACGTGAACGTAAACAATTTACAAAACCGTCAGTTGTAAAGCGTAAGCAAATGCAAAAAGCTCAATATGTTCAAGCAATAAGAACTGCTGAAGAGAAAGGTTAGTTCTATATTGAAATACATAATTTGTGTTTTTTAAACATAAAACTTAAATCCCGCGTATGCGGGATTTTTTTGTTAAATAGTTTAAATAGTTTTCTTAAATTTTGTAACTTTGATAATATAGGTTTGATATAGGTGATTTCACCTAGTTATGTTGGTTGAATTTAAAAAGGAAAATTTATTTTGAGTATACTTCATTTTATAGAATATATTAATTACGAAAAAAATTATTCGCCATTTACAATTACTGCTTATAAAAAAGATTTAGAGTCTTTTAAGTTTTTTTGTGAAAAAGAATTTAATGAGAGCGATATTTCTTGTATACCATATAGTATAATAAGAAGTTGGATTATTAGTTTGGTAGAGAGTAGTGTAACAAATCGCACCATTAATAGAAAAGTTAGTTCTTTAAAATCTTATTATAATTATTTATTAAAAACCAAGCAAATAGATCAATCTCCTTTGCGGAAACACCGGTCTTTAAAAGTTGCAAAAAAAATAAATGTACCTTTTTCTCAAAAAGAGATGTTTGCTGTTCTACAAGGCTTTGAAGATAAAGGTGATTTTAAATTGGTTAGAGATAAATTAATGATTGAATTACTATATTCTACAGGTATGCGAAGATCAGAATTAATTGATTTAAAAAACACATCGATTGACCTTTCACAAAGTATTGTTAAAGTAAGAGGAAAAAGAAATAAGGAAAGACAAATCCCGTTATTAAATTCAGTAATAGAATCTATAGAAAATTATAAAATAGAAAAAGCAAAACTACAAACTACAAACGATCATTTTTTTGTTACAAGCAAGGGAGAAAAAATTTATCCAACACTTGTATATAGATTAATAAATGATTACTTTAGTAAAGTATCTTTGAAAATCAAAAAAAGCCCACATGTTATTAGGCATTCCTTTGCAACACATTTGTTGAATGAAGGCGCTGATTTAAATGCTGTAAAAGAGTTGTTAGGTCATTCGAGTTTGGCATCAACTCAGGTTTATACGCATAGTAGTTTAAAAGATTTAAAAATAATGTATAACCATGCCCACCCAAGGGGCAATAAAAACAATTAACTTATGAAAATATCTGTGCAATCTGTTAATTTTAATATTGATAATGACTTAATGAAATACATTGAAAAAAAAGTTGACAACCTCGAAAAATTTCATGACCAAATAGTAGGTGCTGAAGTTTTTTTAAAAGTACAAAGCACGAGTGAAAAAGAGAATAAAATATCAGAAGTAAAAATTAATTTACCAGGTAACGATATAGTGGTTAAAAAGTTGAGTAAAACTTTTGAGGAAGGTATAAGCTTGTCTTTAGACTCCTTGAAAAGACAATTGGTAAAACGAAAAGAAAAATTGAGGGCATAAAAATAATCGAAATAATATATCAAAAAGTTTTGCAGAACTAATAAAACTTTTTACATTTGCAAACCGTTAGAAAAAGCGGTTTGTTTTTTTATGTAAAAATTCAAAAATATCTATGCAATTTTAATCGAATTTTTTGAATTTTTTTAATGAAAAAGCCGATGTAGCTCAGCTGGCTAGAGCAGCTGATTTGTAATCAGCAGGTCGTGGGTTCGAGTCCCTCCATCGGCTCAGTTCTTTGAAACGAAATAATAAATAATTGAGGGGAGATACTCAAGCGGCCAACGAGGACAGACTGTAACTCTGTTGGGAAACCTTCGCAGGTTCGAATCCTGCTCTCCCCACATGAATTTATTAAATATAAAAAAATTTAAGCGGGAGTAGCTCAGTTGGTAGAGCTTCAGCCTTCCAAGCTGATTGTCGCCGGTTCGAGCCCGGTCTCCCGCTCTGTTTTTTTACAACAAAAAAGAAGAATGATGACGTGTTGTGAAAATAAAATCTGCTCCAAGAAAAATTACAATTGAGAGTAAATGAAAGTGAGAGGAGTCCGGTCTGCAATACAATAAAAAGCCGGTGTAGCTCAGGGGTAGAGCGTTTCCTTGGTAAGGAAGAGGTCACGGGTT
>CAYPHN010000098.1:0-8775 GCA_964410265.1 uncultured Flavobacteriaceae bacterium
ACAGACCAAGACTTTCTGATGCACCTGGTAATGCAAATTTTACAGCCTCTTTACTTTCACCTAATGTAGATGTGACTTTTATGGAGCCTGGAGCAAATGAAGATGGAAGTGAACGTACTTATTCGAACAATGTGTTTTCTCAAAATCCATATTTTGCTGCTAATAATTTTAGAAATGAAGATTTTAGAAATAGAATTATTGCATCTGCTAACATGAGGTATGATATCTTAGATTGGCTATTTATTTCTGGTAGAATGGGTATTGATCATTATACACTTAAAAGAACCAGTGTTACTCCTTGGGGAACTGCTTATCAAGATTTAGGTTCAATGACAGAGACTGAAATTAGATATACCCAGTACGATATGGATGCTATGCTTGGGGTAAACAAGGATTTGACAGATAGATTAAATATATCTGCTTTTGTTGGTGGAAATAAAAACTCTGTTGAAACAGAAAACTTAAATCTTTCAGGGCGTAATTTTATTGTACCTGGATTGGAAGATATAGCCAATACAGAACAACAATCAAGAAATAGATCATATAGTAAAAGAAAAATAGGATCAGTTTATGGGTCTGTTGAACTAGCTTGGGACAGTTGGGCATATTTAACTATAACTGGAAGAAATGACTGGTTTTCTACGTTATCATTTCCAGGTAAAACAACACCAAACAATGATTTTTATCCTTCTATAAGTGGTGCTGCCATTTTATCAGAAGTTTTTGATATGGGAGATCTATTTAACTTTTTTAAAGTTAGAGGTGGTTATTCCGATGTTGCCGGTGGAGCAGATAGAGCTTATCAATTGGCTTTGACTTATGAAATTTTTGGACAAGGGCATTTAGGTCAACCATTAGGAAGAGTTTCTAACAATTCAGTACCTAATGCAAATTTAATTCCTTTTAGTAAATCTGAAATTGAATTTGGTGTAGATGGTAGAATGTTTGGCAGTAGATTAAATTTTGATATTGCCTACTATTCGAATGAAACTACTAACGATATCGTACCTGTTACTGCTTCAGTATTTTCAGGGTATGGTTCAGCCTTAGCAAATATTGGAATAATTCAAAATAGAGGTATTGAAATGTTATTAGGAGGTATTCCTATTCAAACAGATAATTTTACTTGGAATACAAGTGTGAATTTCGCTTATAACGATAGTGAAATTGTTGCTACGAATGAAACGGATGGTGAATTAACTTTAGGGGCACCGAGAACTAGAAATGTTGAAATTAAGCAAATTGTAGGTGAACAATTTGGAACAATAAAAGGAGTAACCTTTGTTCGTGACGATGCGGGTACTATAATTTATGATATAGATAGTGATGGCATACCGATTGCAAGATTAGGCCCACGTGAAATATTAGGCGTTGGAGTACCACCAACACAATGGGGTTGGTCAAATACATTTACTTATAAAAATTTCAATTTATACGTTTTAATTGATGGTAAATCAGGAGGGCAAATATTTTCTGGAACCAATGCCTTGTTAACGGGTAATGGTTTAAGCAAAACAACATTAGGAGGTAGAGAGAACGGATTGTCGGTATCAGGTGTTGATGGAGATGGAAATGCTTTTCAAACTGTGGTAGCACCTGAAGATTTGCAAATTTATTATGGTAGAATAAGCGCAATAGCAGAACCTTTTGTTGAAGATGCAGACTATATTAAATTTAGACAAATGAGCATTGGATATTCTTTACCGAATCGTTTTTTAGAAAACAATTTTTTACAAAGTGTTAATATCTCATTTATTGCATCTAATTTATTTTATTTAATGAGAAGTGTAGATAATATTGACCCTGAGTCTGCATATAACGTTGGTAATTCTCAAGGATTGGAATATTTTGGATTACCATCTGCAAGGAGCTACGGGTTAAATTTAAACATTAAATTCTAAAGAATAATTATGAAAAAATCGATATATATATTACTATTTGCACTAATTTTTAGTGCATGTGATGATGGTTTTGAAGAACTGAATGTAAATCCTACAAAACCGTCACAGGTTAGTGTTAATAATAAACTAACTGCAACGCAATTGTTTACTTCGGGTGAGCGATATGAAAACTGGAGAGCTAATTTGATCTACCAGTCAACTATGATGCAACATTTTTCAACAACCGCAGGATATTGGGCTGGAGATAAATATACTTGGAATAGAGGTTATGCTTCATCTTTAATAGATAGATATTATGGCAGTGCCGTAAAGTCAGTAGAAGATATGAAATTACAATTGGATACTGACGAAGGCCCTGAAGAAATGAAAGCTATAGTAAGAATATTAAGAGTTTTTATTTACAGTAGATTAACTGATCTATATGGAGACATTCCTTATAGCGAAGGTGGTAAAGCTGTAATAGAAGGGATATTAACACCTAAGTATGACGCACAAAGTGCCATATATGCTGATATGTTAAAAGAATTGGAAGAATCTGCAGCTGCATTAGGTACGGGTGTTTCTGGCTTTGGTGATTCTGATTTATTCTTTCAAGGTGATCAAGGCAAATGGAAACGATTTGCCAATTCGATGATGCTGCGATTAGGCTTGCGAATGATAAAGGTTGATCCAACAGCATCACAAGAATGGGTAACCAAAGCTATAAATGGAGGTGTAATGACTTCTAATGATGATATTGCATATGTTCAACATACACCAGGTCCAGAAGGAGTAAATAGAAATGGAAATGGAGAGGCGTTTTCTGCTGATGGTGCATCGCGAATGAGTGATACTTTTATAGGTTTTTTACAGGGTGACCCAAGATTACCAATCTTAGCACAAAGAAGAAGTGATGGAAGTACAAATATTGCGGATCTTAAAGGATTGCCAAATGGTTTAGATGCGGCCTTGTTGGAAGATTTAACTGGAGAGGAAGATTCAAATGCATATGCTGAAATTAATAGACCTATTTTGGCTGGTGAAGATGCACCGATGTTTTTTCAAACTTATGCTGAAGTGGAATTTATGTTGGCTGAAGCTGGTATTAGATGGGGATTAGCAGGTGGTGACCCTGCTTCACATTATGAAGCTGGAGTAACTGCTGCAATGAAAATGTTAGAAATTTATAGTCCAGATGCTTTTATTAGTGATGCAGATATAGCTGATTATTTAACTAATAATCCTTATGATGCTGCAAATGGTTTGGAGCAAATAAGTACACAATATTGGATTGCAACATTTTTAAATGAGTACGAAACTTTTGCAAATTGGAGAAGAGTTGAACTTCCTGTTCTAGTACCAGTAAATTACCCTGGTAATGTTACCAATGGTACTATCCCAAGAAGGATGACCTATTCAACAAGTGAAGAAAGTAATAATACCGAGAACTTGGCGGCTGCCGTTGCAGCACAAGGGCCAGATGAACTTACCACTAGAGTTTGGTGGGATAATTAGATTGAGTAAATTTTGAGTTAGTTCTTAAGAGAATAAATACATTTATTTTCTTAAAAATTTGAAAGGAGAGTTTTATACTCTCCTTTCTTTTTGTATTTTTATCTCACCTAAATTTTTAATTTAAATGTATATGAAGGTTATTTTAAGTTTTATACTTGTATTTTTTGTTTGTGTAGTAAATTCTCAAAATAATGAGTTATTTACATTATTGTCTGCAAATGAAACGGGTATAGAATTCAATAATAAAATTAAAGATTCTAAAGAACAGAATATCTTGATCTATGCCAACTTTTACGGTGGTGCCGGAGTAGGTATAGGTGATTTTAATAATGATGGTTTACAAGACGTTTATTTTGCTGGAAATTTAGTAGAGGATAAATTATATTTAAATCTTGGTGATTTTAAATTTAAGGATATTACCAAGGTATCAGGAATTATAAATGATGGAAGTTGGTCTACAGGTGTTACGGTTGCCGATGTTAATAATGATGGCCTTTTAGATATTTATATTTCCAATGAATTGTATGATGAAAAACCAATTCTAAGAAAAAATAAATTATACATTAATCAAGGGAATGCCAAATTTAAAGAAATGGCAGAATCATACGGAGTAGCAAATTCTGAAAGAACAAGACATGCAACTTTTTTTGATTATAATAAAGATGGTTATTTAGACCTATTCATATTGAATCAACCCCCAAACCCTGGGAGTTATTCATCATATTTTGGAACAAAATTACTGCAAAACAGATATTCTTCAAGACTGTATAAAAATGTGAACGGCAAACATTTTATTGATGTAACCCTTGAAGCTGGTTTGCTTCAAGCGGGGTTCCCGAATGCGGTATCGGCAAGTGATCTCAATAATGATGGTTGGACTGATTTATATGTAGCCAATGATTTTTATGCGCCTGATTTTATGTATATAAATAATAAGGACGGTAGCTTTACCGATATGTCTAAAAGTGCTTTAAAACATATGTCTTATTACAGTATGGGTCTAGATGTGTCTGATGTTAATAATGATGGTCTTTTAGATATTTTTGTAGTTGACATGGTTGCTGAAGATAATTTTAGATTAAAATCAAATATGAGTGGTATGAATCCTGCTTCTTTTTGGAAAGTGGTTGATAATGGAGGGCACTATCAATATATGTTTAATAACTTTCATTTAAACAATGGTAATAATACCTTTAGTGATATAGCGCAATTAACCAATATGGCCGCTACGGATTGGAGTTGGTCTACACTTCTTGCTGATTTTGATAATGATGGAAACAAAGATATATATATAACCAATGGCTTATTAAGAGATATAAGAAATACAGATGCCTCTAAAGCAGTTGGAAATTTTGTTATGGACTCCGCAGATAAATGGGTTAAAGACAACCCAAATGGTGGCGAGGTAACTCTTTTTGATATTTTAGACTTGGATGAGACGCTTAGTTTGTTACCATCCGTACCATTATCAAATTTTATGTTTAACAATAAAGGGGGTTACGAATTTGAAAATGTTGCTACAGTTTGGGGTATTGATCAAAAATCTTTTTCAAACGGAGCAGCATATGCCGATTTTGATAATGATGGCGATTTAGATTTGATAGTAAACAATATAAACAGAGAAGCTTTTATTTATAAGAATAATTCAAAAAATAATTTTATTAGATTAAAATTATCAAGTAAGAAGAACAATCCACTATTCGGAACAAAAATTTATGTCACAAACAATGATAAAAAACAATTTATAGAAACTACTAATGTTAGAGGAATCTATTCTACCAGTGAACAAACGGTCCATTTTGGGGTAGGAAATAAAACGATTATTGATGAAATTAAAGTTATTTGGCCAAATTCCAGTCAAACGGTTATAAAAAATATTACTTCAAATCAAGTTTTAAATTTAGTAATGGAAAAAGGAATTTTATCCAAAAAAATCAAATCGGCTAAAACCAATACCTTATTTACAGATATTACAGAAGAAAAGAAAATAGATTATACGCATATAGAAAATGATTTGGATGATTATAAATACCAAGTTTTATTACCTCATAAAATGTCACAATTTGGTCCTGCATTATCTATTGCTGATATAAATAATGATGGATTAGAAGATGTTTTTGTAGGTGCAGCTTCTGGGTATACACCTCAAATATTTATTCAGACTTCTAATGGTGATTTTAAACCACGAAAAAATGAAGTGTTTGAATTAGATAAAATAACAGAGGATGTAGATGCTGTATTTTTTGATATAGATAATGATGGTGATCAAGATTTATATGTTGTTAGTGGTGGAAATGAATTTGAAAAAGATGACATTAACTATAAAGATAGATTGTATATTAACGATGGATTTGGTAATTTTTCAAAATCTAAAAATGCCCTGAAATCAACTAATTTTAGCGGTAGCATTGTAATTACCACAGATTTTGACAACGATGGTGATTTGGATGTGTTTGTTGGAGGAAGGCATACACCTAGGCAATATCCTTTACCCACCAACAGTAAATTATTTGAAAATATTGATGGTAAATTAAAAGATGTGACTAAAAATAAAGCCATAGATTTAATTAATCTCGGAATGGTTACAGATGCTGTTTGGACTGATTTTGATAAGGATAATGACATGGATTTAATTGTGGTTGGAGAATGGATGACCATTACAATTATCGAAAATAATAACGGTGTATTTTCAAAAATAAATATTCCTAGTTTAGAAAAAACCAGTGGTTGGTGGTTTAGTATAGAGCAGGGTGATTTTGATAACGATGGTGATATTGATTTTATAGCTGGAAATTTAGGATTGAATTATAAGTATAAAACATCTGAAGAGTCACCATTTGACGTGTATTATAAAGATTTTGATGGCAATGGAAATGATGATATTGTATTGGGTTATTACAATTATGGCAAACATTATCCTCTTAGAGGTTTTTCTTGTTCTGCACAACAAATTCCTTCATTAAAATCTAATATTAAGGCCTATGATATATTTGCATCTATGGAAATTGATGAGGTTTATGATAAAACAAAATTAACAGAAGCAATTCATTATAAAACCCAAACTTTTGCCACATCATTTATTGAAAATTTGGGGAATAATGATTTTAGAGTTACAAAATTGCCAATAGAAGCTCAATTTTCAAGTGTTAATGATATATTGATTAAAGATTTTAATAAAGACGGCAACCTAGATGTACTATTGGTAGGCAATTTGTATGTGTCAGAAATTGAGACTCCTAGAAATGATGCTAGTATTGGATTGGTACTTTTAGGTGATGGTGAAAATAATTTTACACCCATGTCTAATCAAAAAAGTGGAATTGTGGTAAGGGGTGACGCAAAAAAAGTAAAATATATAGAAAATAATAACCAAAAATTGTTGTTAGTGACAAATAATAATGATTTGTTACAAGTATTTAAATTAAATGAATGAGCAAGATGCTCACCATATATTAAAATTTGTATACAATAAGAATTTTATGCTTTTAACGAAAAATAAAATCAGAGTGTAATATGAATTATTAGCTAATATTTACTACATAATAGGGTGATTATCAAACTAACCATTTAAAATTCTATTCTTTACACTATCCAAATACGTTCTGCTAATAACATATCTTATTCCTCCAATTTCAACACTATTTCCTTCGAGTAAATCAATTTTGTCAAGAGCTACAGTATATGACCTGTGTATTCTCATAAATTTATTACTGGGTAAAAGTTCTGTAAAATTAGTTAAGGTATGGTGTATAATATATTTTTTATCTAATGTTATTATTTTTAAATAATCTTTAAGACTTTCAACCACCAATAACTCGTCCAGAAAAATTTTCTTCATTGTCTTTTTATCAAGTTTGATAAAAATATAAGTCCTTTCTGATGTATTTACAACTTGCTTTTTTTCGGGAATTAAAACTCTGTAAACTTTATTAATTGCTTTCATAAACCGAGGAAACGAAATAGGTTTTACCAAATAATCTAATAAATTCAAGTCAAAAGATTCAGCAGCATAATTTTCATGGGCACTAGTAATGATGATCAAAGGTTTTTTTGTAAGACTTTTTATAAAACTTAAACCATCCAATAAAGGCATATTTATATCTAAAAATATCAAATCAACATCAGTATCTTTTAAATAATCTAAACCGTCAATTGCATTGTTAAAAGTACATGTAAGATCCAAATCATTAACTTGATGCACAAAATTTTTAATAACATTTATTGCCAGCGGTTCATCATCAATAATAATACATTTTATTTTCATTTTAATTTAATTTTAAGCATGACAAAAAATAATTTATTGAAATTTTCCGTTGTTAATTCATATTCATCTTTTGAATATCCCAATGCTAGTCTTTTTTTTACATTTTTAATACCTATTCCTCCTGTTCTTTCAAATTGCTGTTTGTATTTTGTAATTGCAGGCGTTGGATTGGATATTTTAAAGAAAAGGAAATCGTCTTTAATTTCAAAACTAATATCAATTTTAATTTTGCCAATATTTTTATTTACACCATGTTTAAATGCATTTTCTACAAATGAAAGTAAAATAATAGGTGCAATTTTTTTGTTTTCAATATCACCTGTAATATCCATATTAATTTCTAATAAATCACCAAACCTAATTCTTTCAAGATCTAAATAATTTTGAATGCAAAGTATTTCTTTTCCCAAATATTGTTGCTTTGGTTTTGTTTCGTATAAAAGATAACGCATTAATTCAGAAAGTTTTAGTATTATTTTTGGTGCCTTATCTGATTTTTCAATGGACAAAGAGTATATATTGTTAAGCGTGTTAAAAAAGAAATGTGGAGAGATTTGTGTTCGTAAGAATAAAAGCTCAGTTTCTAATTGTAATTTCTCAAGATCAGTCAATCGTTTATGTTCTTTTATCCAATCTAGTGTTATTTTAATTGCTGTTACAAATGCCATCACATAAAGTTCACCTATCATCATATCGATGGAATAGTTTAAAGTTAATTCATTGATTATTTCAGGTCCTTCGGGCCATACATTTTTGCCAACCAAGAAAAAAGTGAGATTGAATTTTACAATTACCATGGCGAACAAGGAAATTATAAGTACAACTAGATAAGTAAAATACTTTCTTTTATATATAAATTTTGGCATTAAAAAATAAATATTCAAGTACCCTAGAAACATATGTATAGGAAACCCAATTAAATTAGTTTTTAATGAATAAGAATAATCATTAAAGTAACTGCCCCAACGAAAAAAATTGAATAAAAAATAAATGGTCCAGAAAATAATATGATATCTAAGCGTAATATTATAAAATCCATTAATTTTTATATTCATTTTTTCTCGTAAATATGATTTTTTATTTTTTTTTGTGATGTTCACCTTAGTTAATATGTTT
>CAYPHN010000098.1:8785-10773 GCA_964410265.1 uncultured Flavobacteriaceae bacterium
ATTAATAGTGTTAAGCGCATAAATTTATGAATATTTATATTATAAAATTAAAAAAGTACTTTTTATTAAATATGAGAAATTTAAACTTAGTGTTTTTATTTGGATTGATTCTCATTATTCAAAGTTGTAACAAAAAAAATGGTGAGAATAAATTAAATCAAAAACATTTAACAAAGTATGTAGATACTTTTATCGGTACTTCCGGGCATGGTCACACCTACCCAGGTGCAACAGTTCCTTTTGGTATGCTTCAAGTAAGTCCTGATAATGGAATTTCCGCTTGGGATTGGAGTTCAGGTTATCACTACTCGGATTCCATTGTTATAGGATTTAGTCATTTACATTTAAGTGGTACAGGAATTGGTGATCTTTATGATATTAGATTTATGCCAGTCAATAAAAAAGTAGACTTAACCAAACCGATTAAATCAAGAGATGATATTCCTTACAAGTCTTCTTATGTACATAGCCAAGAATTTTCAGAAGCTGGATATTACAGTACTTATCTAAAAGATCACGACATCAAAGTAGAATTATCCTCCGATTTAAGAACAGCTTTTCATAAATACAATTATAAAAAAAATGATCCTCAAACTATTGTTATAGATCTTGGTTATGCCATAAATTGGGATAAAACAACTAAATCTTATATTGAAATTGAAGATAAATTCACAGTATCAGGTTATCGATATAGTACAGGTTGGGCTAAAAATCAAAAAGTGTTTTATGTCGCCAAATTTTCTAAAGCCATTGTAGATTATGATTTGGTTAAGGAAGGAAAGTATGTTGATAAAAGCAATAAAGTGTTGGGTGTGAAAACTTCAGTGCAATTATTCTTTAATGAAAAGAATAAAAGTGAAATTCAAGTAAAAGTAGGCGTTTCATCTGTGAGTATTGAAAATGCTAAAGAAAATATAGCCCATCACAAAGGTCATTTTGATTTTGATGAAATTAAAGAAAAGGCAAATAGCAATTGGAATAATAAATTGTCGAAAATAATAGTTACAACGGATGTTGATTCGTTAAAAACGAAATTCTATACAGCTTTATATCATACACAAATTGCACCTGTTACTTTTAGTGATAAAAATGGTGAATTTAGAAAAAGTAATGATTCTGTAGTTAAGGTAAATAATTTTACGACTTATTCTACATTGTCTCTTTGGGATACTTTTAGAGCAGAGCAACCACTATTAACAATATTAGAACCTGAGAAAGTGGCTGATATTGTGAACTCTATGCTCGTTTATTATGAAGATAGAAAAGTACTTCCAGTGTGGACATTGTATGCAAATGAAACCAATACCATGACGGGTTATCATTCTATTCCGGTTATTGCAGAAGCTTATCTCAAAGGGATAAAAGGATTTGATATTTCAAGAGCATATGAGGCAATGAAAAACACCATGATGCAAGATGAAAGAGGGTTATCCTATTATAAAAAATACGGATATATACCTTATAATTTACTAGATGAATCGGTTACCATAACCCTTGAGTATGCCTATAATGACTGGTGTGTAGCACAAATTGCGAAAGCATTGGGTAAAGATAAAGATTATAATTATTTTTTGAATAGATCAAAAGCATACCAATATTTATTTGATAAAGAAACAGGGTTTATGCGTGGTAAATCTGAAAAAGGAGACACATGGCACAAACCCTTTGATCCTAAATATTCGGCCCACAGAATAAATGCTGATTACACCGAAGGGAACGCCTGGCAGCATAGCTGGTTTGTTTTACACGACACTAAAAAATTGATTGAAATGCATGGAGGTGATGATAAATTTTCAATTAAATTGGAACAATTATTTACAGAAACCTCCGATATCACTGGAGATAATGTATCGGCAGATATATCCGGGTTAATAGGGCAATATGCACATGGTAATGAACCTAGTCACCATATCGCATATATGTTCAATTATGCCAATAAACCTTGGAAAACACAATATTGGGTAAGAGAAATATTAAAAACCCAATAT
>CAYPHN010000099.1:0-10755 GCA_964410265.1 uncultured Flavobacteriaceae bacterium
TATTAAATTTCATCAAAAAAAACAGACCAAAAGTTGACCAGGATACACTTTTAATACTAGCCAAAATAAATAGAGCTATAAGGTAAGTGTTGGTAATAAAAACTATAACACCTACCATTTTGCCAAAATTATTATCATAAGCGGTAGTTTTTGATGCCCAACGAATTCTTTGTTGAATGAGCTGTTTCCAGGTTTTTTCTGGGATTGTTATTATAATTACATCAATAGATTTTAAATATTTTACCTTTTCAGGGAATTGATTCCTCATCTTTTCTAATAAAAAAATATCATCGCCACTCGCAATTTTATTATTACCCTTAAAACCATTCACCTCAACAAAAGCAGCTTTGCTATAACATAAGTTTGCCCCGTTGCATAGAAAAGGCTTGTCAATACCAAAACCACCAATAGTACTTCCTTGTAAGCTTAAAAAATCTAAGTTTTGAAAATTATCTAAAAATTTATTTCTTACCTGAAAAGCTACTGGAGAAACAACCATTTTTGGAGACTGGTTTTGTATAAAATCATCTAATGTATTTAACCAGTTTTTAGGTAAAATACAATCTGCATCGGTAGTAATTATCCATTCATATTTTGAAGTTTCAATACCAATGTCAATGGCATCTTTTTTTGGAGCATTTGATTTTCTAATATTATCAATTAACATCAAATCGATATCAATATATTTGGATTTAAAGCTGTTTAAGACATTTTTAAAATCATCATTAGAATTGTCATTCACCAATATGATTTCAAATTTTTCTAATGGATAATTTAAGGTTCCTAAACTATTTAATAAGTTGGGTAGGTTCAGTGCTTCATTCCTAAAAGGTATAATAATTGTGAAATTGTTTTTGATGCCTTTGTTTTTAGGCTTGTATACTTCAATTTTATCAAATCCTATTATAAAAAAAAGAATTAAAATACTGTAAACTAGGGATATGATTATAGAAATAAAAACCATCAAACGATTTGATTTTCTTGTAACATTAAATGGTCGGACTTAAATGTCAACACAAAATAACTTCCCAAAACTGATGGTAAGGCAAAATTTAAAAGCCACATTAAGCTGGTAATACGCAATATAATAATTTCATTAATTCCGTAAATTTCAAAAAGTGAAACAGCAACACTACCTTTTATGATCCAATCAAAAATCACAAACCCAGGTATAATGGATGCGATAAAATACATTGAAAAAATAATTGGCATTGCTGTGCTATAATCGATTTCTGCTCCAAAAACCATCAATAAAAAATAAAATTGATGTGAAAAAGCAAGATACCTAAAAGCAGAAAGGATTAGATTTTTTTTGTGAATGTTTTTGGGGATAGATTTAAAATGCATTAAAAATTTTACCCAATACTTTACCCAGTATCTTTTCAAGATTAAAAGCATAGAAAATAGGCTCATTATACCAAGAAAAATCCAAATCATTGAATCGATTTTAATTGAACTGTATAATTTCTCCTCAAAAAAAACAAAGCCTAAAACCCCAAAGCATATAGTTGTGGCCATTTGACTAAAATTACCTAAAAAATTTAAAATCAATACCTGAGGGCGTTCAAATTTAGAATAGTAAATTGCCTTCGCACCATACTCTCCAATTCGATTTGGAGTTAATAATGAGGCGGTTAATGAAGATAAACTTTGTTTACTGGCCTCAAAAATATTTATTTGCTTTATTGTAGACACCAATGTTTGCCATTTTATTATTTCTAAAAACCAATTTATTATAGTGAATAAAAAAAGGATTAAAATAATGGAATAGTTATTAAAAATATTCTCTTGAATCCCGTTTATAAAATTAGTGTTTGTTAAAGTTTTATTATCTGCTATTTTTACAGCAATAAAATAAAAAGCCAAACCAACAATAAGCAGTTTAATTATAAAAAGAAACCTTGATTTATATTTATATGAGATATTGTACATTTATACAAAGAAACAAAATTATATTTGCCAAAATAGATGTAGTTTAAAAAGAAATGAACTTGCACACAGAAAAAATTATTTTAGGGATAGATCCGGGAACAACAATTATGGGCTTTGGCTTGATAAAAGTTGTAAATAAAAAGATGGTATTGATGCAAATGGACGAATTAATTCTTAAAAAATACAAAGATCATTATACAAAATTGAAACTTATCTTTGAAAGAACACTTCACATTATTGATACTTACCATCCTGACGAGATTGCAATTGAGGCGCCTTTTTTTGGTAAAAATGTGCAATCCATGTTAAAATTAGGACGTGCACAAGGTGTGGCTATGGCTGCCGGATTGTCAAGAGAGGTTGCCATTACAGAATATTCACCAAAAAAAATTAAAATGGCCATTACGGGTAATGGTAATGCATCTAAAGAACAAGTGGCTAAAATGCTACAAAATACATTAAACATAAAAGAGTTACCTAAAAATTTAGATGCAACAGATGGATTGGCTGCTGCAGTTTGTCATTTTTATAATGCTGGTAAAATTACCACTGGTAAAAGTTACTCTGGTTGGGGAGCTTTTGTAAAACAAAATGAAAAGAGAATCATATAATTAAAACAATCAAATCACAGGCAAAGAGATCAATATTTTTATCAATTGCCAGTTTTCGAAGCTCTTGAAAATATTGATGCTCTTCCGTTTCTTCCATAATATTTATATCTTTTTTTGCTTCCCAGTATTCAATTAAAAAAATACCGACTTGTATCATTTCTGTCTTTAAACATGTTGTGGGTGTATATTCCGGTTTTAATAATAATAGTAACGGCACATATTTTTTCAGGTGAATTTGAGTTTGGAACAATTCGATTGCTTTTAACCCAACCCATTTCACGAGGTAATTTATTAATGGAAAAAATTATAAGTATGATTATATTTAATTTTTGTTTTATGTTTGTTATTGCGACTTCTGCTATAATCCCTTCGGTTTTATTATTTGGGAAAGGAGATGTAGTTGTTTTTATTGAGGATTTAAATTTATTCAGGAAGTAACTTTTTTAGGCAGATTTTTTAATACATTATTGTTTGCAACGTTTGCAATGATTGCTTTTTCGAGTATGACCATGTATTTTTCTCTACTATTTAAAAACACTTTAACAGCAACTATTTTGTCCACTTGAAATATTTCACTCAAAATGTGCAACTATTTTGTCTATTCCACCTAAATTGCCATTTTTAATAAATTATGTCAGGTATTTATATTCATATTCCATTTTGTAAACAGGCATGTTATTATTGTGATTTTCATTTTTCTACTTCTTTGAAGAAAAAAGATGTAATGCTTAAAGCCATTGTAAAGGAATTAGAATGGAGAAAAGAAGAAATATCGGATAGGGTTGAAACCATATATTTTGGTGGAGGCACCCCTTCTTTGTTAAGTATAGATGAAATTCAACTAATAATTAGTACTGTTTATAATAACTATCAGGTAATTGATGCACCAGAAATTACTCTAGAGGCAAATCCAGATGATCTAACACCCAACAAAATATTAGAACTGGCGGAATCAAAAATAAATAGATTGAGTATTGGTGTTCAATCGTTTTTTGAAGAGGATTTAAAATTTATGAATCGTGCACATAATGCGAAAGAAGCATTGTACTGTGTGACTGAATCTATGCGATTTTTTGATAATATTACCATTGATTTAATTTATGGTGTACCAAATATGAGTAATGAAAAGTGGTTAAAAAATTTACAAACAGCTTTTGACCTTGGTATTCCTCATATATCGAGTTATGCGTTAACAGTAGAAGAAAATACAGCATTATCAAATTTTATACAAAAAGGTAAATATCCCCCTTTAGATGAGCAGTTGGCCGAGCAACAATTTAAAATTTTGGTTGAAGAAACTTCGAAACATGGGTTTGTACAATATGAAATTTCTAATTTTGGCAAGAAGGATTATTTCTCTAAGCACAATACATCTTATTGGCAAGGCAAACACTATATAGGTATTGGTCCGTCTGCCCATTCGTTTAACGGAATTTCAAGAAGTTGGAATTTTTCTAATAATAGTAAATATATAAATTCCATACAAAAAGATGTCCTTCCTCATCAAATAGAAATATTACAAATAAACGATCGATTCAATGAATCATTAATGACAGGTTTAAGAACTATTTGGGGAGTTTGTTTAAATAATGTTGAAATGAATTTTGGTAAAGAAATCAAAGATCAATTGATAAAAAACGCACAAAAGTATATTGTAAATGAAACCTTAAAAATTGAAAATAATAAGTTGTCAATTACCGATAAAGGAAAATTTTTGGCCGACGGAATTTCTGCGGATTTATTTTTAGTTTGACGTTTTAAACAAAGTATTCTAAAAACATTATGTATATTTAATTAATTTTTAATTGATCTAACACAACCATTATTAATGGAAGCAATCTTAGGACTTTTTCTTGGTGCAATAGCTACTTATTGGGTTTTAAAATATGTAAAAATTCAAAAAAGTAAAGATAGAACCAATGCCCAATCCATTATTTTAATGGAAAAAATGAGGAAAGTTTGGAAACTAATTACCGTTGAAGGTGAGTTTGCAGAGATCTATCATTATGAAAATACCAAAGAAAGATTTTTGAGTATGATTACCAGTAAGAAAAAGGCGGTGATATTAATAAATGCAAAAGCACATGTTGGTTTTGATTTATCAAAAATTAAAATGGAAGCCAATAACGAAAAGAAAGTTGTAAAATTAACTGATTTTCCAAAACCAGAAGTTTTAAGTTTAGAAACCGACCTGAAATATTATGACAAAAAAGATGGTTTTTTCAACAAATTTGATTCGACTGATCTTACCGAATTAAATATTAAAGCCAAAGAACATGTAATGTTGAAAATTCCTGAAAGCGGATTGCTGGATACAGCAAAAAATGAAGCTTTAGAAGCGGTTTTAATGATTCAAAATATAGTGGAGACCATCGGTTGGACGCTCGATTATCAAGATTTATTAATTGCTAAGAATAAAAAGTATCATTCCGATGTATTAAATAAGGAAAATATTCAAAACTAATGTAATAGCGGTTACATATAATTGTTGTTGGTATTATAATTTTGTGCTATAATTATAAATAATCAAAACATGAATATAGATATTAGATTTAATGAAACTGGTAAAATTATAGCTTCTTATAACGGTAAAGATATTACCATGGATGAATCTCCTTATATGATTTATTTGGCTACAGCCGGAATGTGTTCAGCAGTTTATGTTAGCGCATTTTTTAACCAAAGACAAATGTCTTTAGAAGAAGTTAAACTAACACAAATAATAACCTATAACCGTATGACGAATATGGTTGAAAATATGGAGATTAAAGTTGACCTACCAGATGCTTTTCCAACAAAATACAATAAAGCTATTAAGGCAGTTGTTGATCAGTGCCCCGTTAAAAAACACATGGTAACACCTCCAGCAGTTACTGTATCTACCAATTTGGATATAGCGGTTGAAGTATAATAAACCAATTTAAATTTGACATTAATTAAAAACTTTCTCTTTTGAGGAAGTTTTTTTTATGCGCAATATTTCTCAAAAAAAAAGAATGATTTTTGTAATAGTTTAATCTAAACATGTTAACTTTTCAGAACAACATGACTAATAGTATACAAATGTTATTTTGAGGACTTATATTTGTATCTGTTAAAATTATTTTAAAAATTTAAACTTGAATCAAGAAAAAGCCTTATCGATTTTAAAATCAGGAAAGAATATATTTCTTACTGGCTCCGCTGGAGCGGGAAAAACGTATGTATTGAACCAATATATTCAATATCTCAAAGAAAGAAGAATTCCTGTTTCCGTAACTGCTTCAACAGGAATCGCTGCAACGCATTTAGAGGGTACCACGATCCATGCCTGGTCGGGTATAGGTATTAAAGACTCCCTTTCTTTAGGTAATTTAAGAGATTTAAGATCAAAAAAGTACCTTAAAAAAAATATAGATAAAAGTAAAGTTTTAATTATTGACGAAATTTCTATGCTGCATAAAAAGCAATTAAATTTGGTTAATGAAGTTTTACAATTTTTTAGAGAGACAGACAAAGCCTTTGGCGGAATTCAATTGATACTTTGCGGTGATTTTTTTCAACTTCCTCCAATTGGAAAGTATGGAGAAACCAATAGAGATAAATTTTCATTTATGTCACAGGCCTGGTTGGATGCAAACCTTACAATTTGTTACTTAACTGATCAGTACCGGCATAATGATGCCAATTTAAATACTATTTTAAATGAAATAAGAGCTGGTGAAGTTTCGCAAAGATCCATTGATATTTTAAGCGCAAATAATGATGAAATTGCTGATGATGAACCCACCAAACTATTCACTCATAATTTAGACGTAAACAGGATCAATACGGTGCATTTAAACGCCGTTAAGGGAAAGAAAACCAAATTCAAAGCAAAAATTAAAGGAAATTTAAAGCTTGCAGAATCGGTTAAAAAGTCAATTATGGCTCCCGAAAATTTAGAACTTAAAATTGGGGCTAAAGTAATGTTTGTAAAGAATAATCATGAAAAAGGTTATTTAAACGGATCTTTAGGCACCATTTTAAAATATGATGAAGAAGGATTGCCAATTGTAAGATTGTTAAACGGTTATGAAATCACTGCAGAGCATGAGGATTGGAGAATTGAAGATGAAAGTGGTAAAATGTTGGTGAGCTATTTGCAAATTCCGTTAAGGCTAGCATGGGCTATAACGGTGCATAAAAGTCAAGGTATGACATTAGATTGTGCCGAAATGGATTTAAGTAAAACATTCGAAAAAGGGCAGGGCTATGTTGCTTTATCTAGAGTGAAAAGCTTAGATGGTTTGAAATTATCTGGTTTTAATACAATTACATTAGAGGTTGATGAGTTGTCTTTAAAAGCCGATAGAAGATTTCAACAATTGTCATTAGAGGCCGAAAACAATACTAGTGATGAAGCATTGGAAAAACTAGCAATAAATTTTATTAAAGATAGTGGTGGTATTAGTAATAAAGATGAAATCAAAGAAAATAGATCCAATCTAAAAAAGGGTCTTAAAACAAAAAAAAGATCGACATACTTAATAACAAAACAATTCGTAGACGAAGGTCTTTCGTTAAAAAACATCGCCAAAGAAAGAGAATTAAGCTTAGGAACTGTTACTACCCATTTGATTATAATTGCCGATAAATACCCGTCAACAGATTTGTCTCGATTCAAACCGGATAATAAAATACTGGATAAAGTTAAAAAAGCGAGAAATAAGGTTTTAAAGGAAAGCAAAGATCAAAATACAATAAGTTTAAAACCAATTTTTGAAATGCTAGATGGTGAAATTACTTATCAAGAAATAAAATTGTCTTTGGTGTTTTTGTGATAATTAAAGAATAAAGAACAAGCTTATAAATAAAACAATATATGATTGAAATTTCTACTAATAAGGAAAAACTTGATATTGCGTTTATTCACGCTTTCTTAACCAATTCTTATTGGGCCAAAGGGAGAACCATAGAAGAAGTAACTACAATAGTAAAAAACTCTTTGAATTTTGGAGTATATTTAAATAATAAGCAAATCGGTTTTGCCAGAGTTGTTACAGATTATACGGTTTTTTGTTATTTGATGGATGTTTTTATTATTCCTCGACATAGAGGCAATGGTTATTCTAAGATATTATTAGATTATATTTTTTCCTATCCTGAATTAGGTAATTGTAAAGGCTGGTTACTTAAAACATTAGATGCTCACAGGCTTTATGAAAAATTTGAATTTAAAAAAATAAAGCACCCTGAATTATTGATGGAAAGAATCAAGAATAGTGAGGATACAATGAATATTCTTAATGAAAATTAGTCAAACTAGTGATCAACAAATATTTTTTAAATTTACGGTATGAATATAGAAGTCTATAGAACATATTGCTTGAGTAAACGTTTAGTTACTGAGCACTTTCCGTTTGATGAAACCACTTTGGTTTTTAAAGTATGTAATAAAATATTTACTATTTCTGGATTAGAGAGAAGACCCCCTGCCATCAATTTAAAATGTGATCCCGAAAGGGCAATTGAACTCAGAGAAACATATGATGGTAAAATTTTACCAGGTTTTCATATGAATAAAAAACATTGGAATACTGTTGAGATTGATAACCTGCCACAAGAATTAATTATAGAACTTATTGATCATTCTTATGATCTTATTGTGCAAAGCTTACCTAAAAAAGTACGAGAAGAGTTTTTTAATGAATAGAATTTGGTACTAACTTTTAAAATGTACTTTTACAAATAGCAATTGAACTATTATTGAAATGAGAATATTAAAAAAATTACAAGATAGAAGTGATTCTAAATGTGAATTGTGTTCAGCTCAGGAGAATTTAAAAGTTTACGAACTTCCTCCAAATTCAAAAGGCACAATCGAAGATAGTATTTTAACTTGTGATACCTGTATAAATCAAATAGAAAACTCAGATCAAGTAGATGCAAACCACTGGCGTTGTTTAAACGATAGTATGTGGAGTGAAGTGGCTGCTGTACAAGTAATTGCATGGCGTATGCTAACTCGTTTAAGAGCTGAAGGCTGGCCTCAAGATTTATTGGATATGTTTTATTTAGATGAAGAAAATTTAAAATGGGCTCAGGCAACCGGAGAAGGTGAAGAAGAAAGCGAAAAAATAATTCATCGAGATGTGAATGGTGTGGTTTTACAAGCCGGAGATTCCGTTGTGTTAATCAAAGATTTAAAAGTAAAAGGATCGAGTATGGTTGCTAAACAAGGTACAGCCGTTCGTAGAATTTCTTTAGATCGTGACAATGCAGAATATATTGAAGGAAAAGTTGGTCCAACACAAATTGTGATCATCACTAAATATGTGAAAAAAATATAAATTATTTTTAATTGAATTTACAAGTGAAACGAGCGAAAAATACGGCAGATCGATTAAGAGAAGTCATTTTAAATGGCAGATGGATTGCCAATACCAAATTATAAAGATCAATTAGAAAATTTAACTTGGAAACAGGCAATTACTAAAATTGAATCTTTTAATACCATCGCCGCACTTACTTTTCATATCAATTATTATTTAGGAGGTATATTGCAAGTTTTTGAAGGAAAATCATTCGAAATTAGAGATAAATTCAGCTTTGATTTACCACCAATTAATTCAAAAAATGACTGGGATATACTATTGCATAGTATGTGGAACAATGCAGAAAATTTGGCTAAAAAAATTGAACAAATGCCAGATAAAATGCTCAATGATACTTTTGTAGAGGTGCAATATGATAGTTATCAAAAAAATATAGATGCTATGATTGAACACAGTTATTATCATTTAGGTCAGATTACCCTAATAAAAAAAATGATATTAGAAAAAGAAGAAAATCAATAACTTATATAATATTTTGTTTAGAATATAACATTTGAAATTAGCCGAGTTTATATTTTAAAGGGCTGGTGTTTTTTAAGCGTTTAAATTTTCTATTGAAATTCGAAATATTATTAAAACCCGATAGTGTTGCAATCTCAATAACACTTAAATCTTTATTTTTAATTAATAGTTTGGCTGCGTGATCAATTCGTATTTCGGTTAAAAATTGAATATACGATTTATTAGTTCGTTGTTTAAAATATCTGCAAAATGCATTTTTGGTCATATTTGCTTTTTCCGCTATATCGCTTAAACAGATATTTTCAGAAAAATTGTTCAAGCTGTATTCAAAAACATCACGCATTCTTTTGCCTTCGTTATTGCTATAATCTTTTGGATAAATAAATGATGATAATAATTGAGTCTTGGATTGATTAATAAGATTAATGATATAAAAAAATATGATAAACTGTTCAATTTTTAAAGTAATTTTAAGCTGTTTAAAATAATCGTATAATTCTTTCTTATTTGAAGTAATTTTAAATCCATGTTTACTTTTTTCAAATAGAGGTATAAGTTTTTCAAACAGATTAAAGTTGAAAAAGTCATCACCAAAAGAGTCTTTTCTAAAAAATAGGGTCATCATAAAAGATTTTTTCTTATTGCTTAGATCGCTTTTAAAAACATGTGGTAAGTTGCTCCCTATGAGTATGATATCATCCTCTTTGTATGTATTTACAGAATCGCCAAGTATTAAAACCCCTTCTCCTTTTACAATATAGCTTATTTGAATTTCTTTGTGTTGATGTAATTTATCATAAAAATATAATCCTTTATCTTCTTGATAAATTAGGGATTCCGATTCAGATTTTGGAATTTTAAATGGTAATACTTTCATTTTTAAAAATTAATACTATGACATTATTAGCAATAATAATATGATTAAATAATAAATAAGGTAATATAGTATTAAAATTAGATAATAATGGAAAATACTAACACAAACAATGGGTATAATTTTATCAAAAATAATATGACATGAAAATTCAATGGAACGGTGTTATGCCAGCAGTAACCACCAAGTTTAAAGATGATGATTCTTTAGATTTGGTAAATTTTAAAATTAATATTCAAGCGCAATTAAATGCTGGAGTAAACGGTATTATTTTAGGAGGAACCCTGGGAGAAGCAAGTACCTTAACTGATGATGAAAAACGAATCTTAACTAGAGAAACGGTAGCAATGGTAAATGGTAAAATACCTGTTATTGTCAATATAGCAGAACAATCTACAAAAGCTGCTATAGATTTGGCTCAAAAATCGAAAGAGGATGGAGCAAGTGGTTTGATGATGTTGCCACCAATCTCCCTACTAAAAAATCAGTTGAGTTTTTTTGCTAACGGGCGTATCTTTGT
>CAYPHN010000100.1:0-3198 GCA_964410265.1 uncultured Flavobacteriaceae bacterium
AACCGCAATTCTTTTCTTTTAATTTACCTTATGTATCTTTGCAGACTTATTAAATTGGAATATGATAAAGATTACGTTACCCGACGGAACAATTAAAGAGTTTGCAAAGAACAGTACTGCAATGGATGTTGCTATGAGTATTAGTAAAGGCTTGGCTAGGAATGTGATTTCGGCCAAATTTAATGATGAAATTATCGAAACCAAATCTCCACTGACCAAAGATGGTGATTTGACCTTGTTTACATGGAAAAATCCAGAAGGCAAGGCTACTTTTTGGCATTCGTCTGCGCATTTATTGGCGCAAAGTCTTTTACATTTTTATCCCGATGCGAAATTAACCATTGGTCCGGCCATTGAAAACGGATTTTATTATGATGTTGATTTCGAAGGCGAAACTGTTTCTGAAAATGATTTCAAAAAGATTGAAGATAAAATGTTGGAATATGCACGTCAGAAATTTGAATTCGAAATGCGTTCTGTTTCTAAAGCCGACGCATTGGCCTATTATAAAAAACAAAATAATGTTTTTAAAGTAGAGCTTATTGAGAATCTAACAGACGGAGATATAACTTTTTGTGATCACAGTGATTTTACGGATTTATGTAGAGGAGGCCATATACCAAACACCGGCATTATCAAAGCTGTAAAAATAATGAGTGTGGCAGGTGCTTACTGGAGAGGTAATGAAAAAAACAAACAACTAACCCGAGTTTACGGAATTTCTTTTCCTAAACAAAAAGAACTAAAAGAATATTTAGCACTATTGGAAGAAGCTAAAAAAAGAGATCATAGGAAATTAGGTAAAGAGTTGGAATTATTTGCTTTCTCGGCCAAAGTTGGACAAGGTCTTCCATTATGGTTACCCAAAGGAGCTGCCTTAAGAGACCGATTAGAACAATTTTTGAAAAAAGCCCAAAAGAAAGCTGGATATGAAATGGTTATCACACCACATATTGGGCAGAAAGAATTATACGTAACTTCAGGGCATTATGAAAAATATGGCGAAGATAGTTTTCAGCCAATTCATACACCAAAAGACAATGAAGAGTTTTTATTAAAACCTATGAATTGTCCACATCATTGTGAAATTTATAATGTCAAACCATATTCTTACAAAGACCTGCCAAAAAGGTTTGCTGAGTTTGGGACGGTATACAGATATGAACAAAGTGGGGAATTACACGGCCTAACCCGAGTAAGGGGTTTTACACAAGACGATGCGCATATTTTTTGTATGCCCGATCAATTAAACGATGAATTTAATGCAGTAATTGACCTTGTGTTATATGTTTTTAAGGCTTTAGGTTTTGAAAATTTTACAGCGCAGATATCTTTGCGTGACCCAGAAGACAAAAAAAAATATATTGGCAGTGATGAAAACTGGGAAAAAGCTGAAAATGCTATTATCCAATCTGCCAAAGAAAAAGGATTAGAAACTGTTATAGTATATGGTGAGGCTGCTTTTTATGGTCCGAAATTAGATTTTATGGTTAAAGATGTTTTAGGCAGAAATTGGCAATTAGGCACCATACAAGTAGATTATAATTTACCGGAAAGGTTTGATTTAAATTATAAAGGTTCAGACAATCAATTACACAGACCTGTAATGATTCATCGTGCGCCTTTTGGGTCGATGGAAAGATTTATTGCGATTTTAATAGAGCATACAGGTGGTAATTTTCCGCTTTGGTTAACGCCTGAACAGGCTATTTTACTACCAATCAGTGAGAAATATGAAATATATACCAAAAAAGTTTTAAATTTGCTAGAAAATTACGAAATTCGCGCCCTCGTTGACGACCGTAATGAAAAGGTTGGCAGAAAGATAAGAGACGCTGAACTTAGTAAGATACCGTTCATGTTGATTATTGGTGAAAATGAAGAGAAAGAAGGTACAGTTTCTGTAAGGAAACACGGCGAAGGTGATATTGGAACTTATACAGTGGAAGAATTTTCTAATATTATCAATAAAGAAATAAATAAAACATTACAACAATTTTAAGTTTAACAATTCCGTAAAGGATAAATTTTACAGTTATAGCAATAAGAAGAAAAAGAGGTGTTAGAAGACCTTGGAGAATACAAAAAGAAGATTTACACAAGATCAATGATAAAATCACTGTTCCTGAAGTAAGATTAGTAGGTGACAATGTTGAAGTTGGCATTTACCCGTTGAGAAAAGCGAAGGAAATTGCAGCAGAACTAGAGTTAGATTTGGTTGAAATTTCACCGAAAGCTTCTCCTCCTGTTTGTAAAATTATTGAATATAAGAAATTTCTTTACGAGCAAAAGAAGAGAGACAAAGCTTTAAAATCTAAAGCCACCAAGGTTGTTGTTAAAGAAATTCGTTTTGGACCGAATACCGATGAGCATGATTTTGAGTTTAAAAAGAAGCATGCTATCAAGTTTTTAGAAAATGGTGCTAAATTAAAAGCATTTGTTTTTTTTAAAGGTAGATCTATTGTATTTAAAGATCAAGGGCAAATCTTATTATTAAGATTGGCACAAGAACTGGAAGACTATGGTACGGTTGAACAAATGCCAAAATTAGAAGGTAAAAGAATGATTATGTTTATTGCTTCAAAGAAAAAGAAGTAAGCATATCTATAGAAATAAAATTAAAAAGTAAACTAATTTGATCAAGCTATGTGTTGAGATTAGTTTTACTAAAATATTATAAGCAAGTAATAAAAAAGGAAGAAGATGCCTAAAATGAAGACCAAATCCAGTGCAAAAAAACGTTTCAAGATAACGGGTACTGGTAAGATTAAAAGAAAGCACGCTTTTAAAAGTCATATTTTGACCAAAAAAAGCAAAAAACGTAAGTTGAGATTAACGCATGCAGGTTTGGTACACAAAGCTGATGTTGCGAATATCAAACAACAATTAGCGTTAAAATAAACCATGTGGTTTATTTAGGTAATTAATTATTAACCCTGTGTTTAGAGCCAATTAAAATGATTTTTTAGAAAATCTGCCTAACACAAAAAAAATTTAAAAAAAATGCCAAGATCAGTAAACTCAGTAGCTAAAAGAGCTCGAAGAAAAAAGATTTTAAAACAAGCCAAAGGATACTTTGGTAGACGTAAAAATGTATACACTGTTGCAAAAAATGCAGTTGAAAAAGCAATGTCATATGCTTATCGCGACAGAAAAAACAACAAAAGGAATTTCCGTAGTTTATGGATTCAGCGTATT
>CAYPHN010000100.1:3208-10719 GCA_964410265.1 uncultured Flavobacteriaceae bacterium
ACACGGTTTATCTTATTCTCAATTTATGGGAAAATTAAAAGCTAATCATATTGACTTGAACAGAAAAGTTCTTGCCGATTTAGCGATGAATAACCCTGATGCTTTTAAAGCAGTAGTAGAAAAAGTAAAATAAATTATTAATTTCTTGCTTATATAAAAAAATCCTGAGCGTTTGCTCAG
This sequence comes from uncultured Flavobacteriaceae bacterium, assembly GCA_964410265.1. GTDB lineage: Bacteria > Bacteroidota > Bacteroidia > Flavobacteriales > Flavobacteriaceae > Lutimonas. The sequence continues at coordinate 3,389 of CAYPHN010000100.1, forward strand.
GATTTTTTTTGATTTTATTATCATTCATGTCCTATAAAAGATATAAGACCGCTTTGCTATAAGACTCAAGACAAAAGACTTGATTGTAACTAACTGACAATCTATTTAGTAATGGTTTATGGATTTTACATATTATAATTTCAATCACACCATCCAAAAGCAAGGTCTAGAATGTCTTGTGCAACAGCTACCGGTGTTACCACACGTTATTCTTTTTCTAGTATTGTCATTAATCGGTGATTAAGATAAAGTTTTTCTTTTCCTAATTTTACAGATTTCAAGAATCCTTTTTCCTCTAATTCTATCAAATAATTCCCTACGGTTTTTGCTGTTCCTAGTCCTGCATCAATTAAATGCTGTCTTTTTGTATATGGAAGTTTGTATAAAATTTCTATTAAGCCTTTAGAATATGCTTTTGGTAATTCTTTTTTAATTTCTTCTGAAGTTGTTTTCATTGAATTTAAAATATCTTCTAATCTTGTTATTCCCTTTTTAGAAGTCCATTCAATCATATCCAAGATATACATTATCCAACTTCCCCAATCTTCTTTTTCCGTTACTTGCCTTAACCTTTTATAATATTCCGACTTATTTTTAATGATATACTCACTTAAATAAATTGCAGGAATATCAAGTAGATTTTCAATTTTGAGATAAAGTAAGAGTAGTATTCGTCCTGTTCTTCCATTTCCGTCAGAAAAGGGGTGTATTGCTTCAAATTGATAATGTAGCAATGCTAATTTTATTAAAGGATCTAGTGAGTTGTCTTCATTTATAAATTTTTCAAGATTTTCCAATTTCTCTCGAATAACAGACCCTCCTGACGGAGGAGTATAAATGACATCTCCTTTGGTATTGGAAAGTGTAGTTCCTGGTGCTGTTCTAATGTTAGATGTGTTTTGTCGAATACGTTGCATTATTTCAACGCAGAGATTTGTAGTAATAAATGGTCTTGATTCTAATTGTTCTAGTCCATGCCAAAGAGCGTTCTTGTAACTTATAACTTCTTTTGCTGTTGGGTTTTCAAACTTTTTGTTAGCAATTACAAATTTGTACAATTCATCATTAGTGGTAATGATATTTTCGATTTCAGAACTCGCTTTTGCTTCTTGCAAATGAATTGTATCTAAAAACAATCTAGGGTTCGGGAGGTTTGTTATTGCTCCATTTAATTGAGCTAACGCTCTACTTGCAGTAATAGTTTTACGTAAAATTTCTGTGGTTTCCAAATTTATATTTGGAGGTAGAATAGGTAAACTATTATAAGCCTCATCTTTTTTAAAATATTTCATATCGAACGAAGGTAAGTTTTACTCTCTTTTGTTTAACGAGTGTAAATATAGTCAAAAATTACACTCGTTTGTAGTTAGATTGTGATTTTTACCTAGGGATCTTAGCAAACCTATTACCACGCTACCGAACGATTGTATCGTGGTTATAATTATTTATAATTCTCTAACTACAATTAAATCATTAATCTTTTCTTTTTGATATAATTGTAGGCTATCGACTAAAATATTTTTATAGTTGCTTTTTGTGCATTTATAAGTAAAGGTAACACTTCGTTAAATTATGAATTTTAAATGATGAATTATGAATTAAAATATTGGTTATCAGCTATTTACAAAGTACAGCTCGATATGTTTAATTCGCTTAAAATCAATAACTTACATTTTTGTAACGAACCCTTGTAAAGGAACACAAAACAAAATTAATAATAGTTTATTTGCATCCATTGTTAAATGTGTTTTTAATATTTGCGATTTTTTGCTTTATTTCATGTGTCTACATTTTAATTTTTATAGGTGACACATGCTGTTCGCTAATAATCATTCCCTTGTGTGTCAAAATTTAGCATGCTCGTTTCATCTTGGTTTGGTATATTTTGCCAAGCTACATTATGAGCATAATTTAATCTATAATACCCTCATTACGCCAAATAACAGGGTAAATAACAAACTTATCTTTTGAAATAACTTCTATTAAAAAAGTATGAAAAACTGCATTTTTTGAGCCAGAATATGGCTTATATTTTGACTTTGCAAATTTTCTATCAACCCAATCAATTTCTTTCTTTCTAACTTCCTTTAAATTTAAAGTTTTATAATCTTTTAACCTTGATATGGGTAATGTGTCTGGTTTTGATTTGTAATTGTAAAACATCCATTTTCCATTCCACCAAAACTTTATCCCTGCTTCATTGTTAAATGTATGTTGCGACTTTGCTTTCATCTTTTTGTTTGAGAAAATTGTATCAGTATAGTTCAAATAAATCGTATCCTTAGGAAATTTCGTTTTTTGTGCATTTATAAGTAAAGGAACACAAAAGACTATAAATAATAATTTAATTGCACCCATTTTGAAATGTGTTTTTAATATCAGTGATTTTTTGATTGATTTCATCTTAATAAACTCAAATACACTTTAATCTATAGCTTATCTAATACCCTTCATTACGCCATATAACAGGGTAAACTACAAATTTTTCTTCTGAAGTAACTTCTATTAAAAAAGTGTGAAAAACCCAGTTTTTATTTTTTATCCATGGATTTCCACCAAAACGTTTTTCATAATATTCTATTTCTAGTTTATTTATCTCTTTTAAGTTTAATATTTTATAATCTTTTAATCTTGATATGGCTAATGTATCTGTTTTTGATTTGTAATTGTAAAACATCCATTTTCCATTCCACCAAAACTTTATCCCTGCTTCATTGTTAAATGTATGTTGCGACTTTGCTTTCATCTTTTTGTTTGAGAAAATTGTATCAGTATAGTTCAAATAAATCGTATCCTTAGGAAATTTCGTTTTTTGTGCATTTGTAAGTAAAGGAACACAAAAAACTATAAGTAATAGTTTAATTGCATCCATTTGGAAATGTATTTTTAATATTGGTGATTTTTTGATTTATTGCATCTTGATTTGGTATATTTTGCCAAGCTACAATATTAGCTTCATTTAATCCTATCCATGATAATGCTTCTTTTTCTTCATTAGTTAATGATGGGTCAAAATTTGATAAATCTTCTTTAATTATATCTCTATAGTATTCTGCCATTTGTTGGTGTTGTCCGTTATTAGGTGTCTTTTTGTTATAATCGAATTGAGTAAAATAATCAAATATTCCAAAATATTTATTTTCTAAAGAATCTAAATACTGGTCAAATTCATCTCTAGTAAAATCAGTCCAATCTAAAGTAGTCCCTAAATTTTCAGCTGCAATCATGGCATCCAACATTTTTCTATACATATTTGCATGAATGGCTTCGTGTATTAAAGATACTGCCTTAAAAACATCGGGTTGTTTGGTGATATCGGCATCCAACGAAGCATCTGTATTAAAAACTATTTTGATTCTATTAGTTGCCGTAACTAAAAGATTTCAAACTTTTGGAAAATCAGTTTGAAATATCAACTTAACTAATCGAATAAAGAAGTGTCCCAACATTTTTCCATTTTCCATTAATTTTTTTCATTAGAATAATATTAATACTCCCATTTAAAGATGCTTTATTTTTACTTACAATGAGCATTGCTTTTGTCATTGTTTTATCATAAAATGGATAACTAATTCTAGTGGTTTGAGACATTCCGTAGCTATTAGGTTTACTCTTAATTAAATTAATTTTTCCCTTTACTTTATTTTTATCCCAAACACTGGTTTCCCATTTATGATATTGTTTTTTCATAAACTCAATATCTTCTTTAGTAAATATCCATTCAATATTGCCATTAATTGAAATTTCTAAATCTTTAGTTTTTTGTTCAGCGTCATACCATTTTTTATACATTCCATAATATCCTAAAATGCTACCATTAAAATAATTTTCTTCAACTAAATTTATACTCGTATTTGCGTTACTCTGTAGATATGCATTTAAAACATTATAATCTTCGCTATGAATTTTTAATGAAGCACAGCTTATGATTCCAATAGTAATAAATAAATAAATTGTTTTTTTCATATTATTATTTTTAAAGACAAAGAGAACCTTTAGCATCAGTACCATTGGTGTCTTCCTGTTGATTGGCTATTAAAATAGCTTCCTGTTCAGATTGATCCATATATCCGTTAGGTCCTAAAGCCGAAGAAAAAGCATCGGTATTCATTAACGCACCCCAAGCAAGATGATCATAATATAAACTGTCTTATTGATTATTATTATATTCGGCTAGTGCATCAGAAATCACAGTAATGAAATTTTCTGCCATTTCTTGGTGATATATGTTTGAATATCATCAGGTTCGGCACTATTTGAATGTAAGAAAAATATATGTTAAGAATACAGAATTTTTGAAAACAAATAAAAATTTCTTAAAACCAACTATCTCCGAGACAGAGTCATAGGAGTATTTCTCTGGTTCCATTTTGATCTAAAGATCAAAAATCGAAAATTATTATTTAGATCCCCTTCTAGGGGGTGACATTTTTTCGGATACCTCGAGGAACTCTTTTTCAATTAACATCTATTTAGCGATTAAAATTCTTAAGGATATATTCTATTGAAAGTTTCTAATTCTATCCATTTTTTTTCTTGCTTTTTCATTAAAACTACCTTTTCTTCTATAAAATTATTTTCGTCAATTATAATATAATTCAATATTGAATATTTCTTGTCTTTTGTGTAAAAGATTGATACATTAATATCCGGAAGTTCTGAAGTTTTTTCAATTCTATCTTTTCTTCTTTCTTTCATTTTAGATGCTGAAGCCCTTACATATTGATAAAATTCAGGACTATGAGGTTTTACTAATTTATTATTTATTTTTGAAAAATCTACTTTAATTTTTTTGTTAAACATTGTATCATTATTTTTTAATATTTCTTTGAAAACATCAATATTATTATTTACTATGAATTTCTTTTTTTTTAAATAATAAAAGATATTATTCATAGGGTGTTCTTTTTTCTTAAAGCCACAACAGTTAATGTCATTATTCAAAAAAACCTTTTTATCATATTTATCAAAAAATGTATTTAACATGTCATAAATATCTGATTTTGAATTAGTGATTTTTTTTTCAGTACAAGAACTAATTAAAATAGTTAAACCTATAAAAATACCTAAATAAAGATTTAATTTTTGAGAATATTAACATGGGTTTCCTTTTGGTGTTATACTACCTTGTGTCGTATTTGTATCTTCTGCAATATTAGTATTTATAATTCTATTCCTATCTGAGGAGCCTACAGGAAATAGCGCATTAAAAGTTGCTGTGTTCTCTAGAGTTCCCCAAGCTAAGTCTTCATAATATTGATTCAATTGAGTAGAACCGTCACATTCTTTTAATGCATCTATTAATAGCTCAATAAATAAGCAGAAAATTTTATAATTTCAAATTACCTATTGGTTTCCACCAAATATTTTTAATCTTTTTTAAGATAAAGTAACTAGGTTTTGTGTGAGTGATTGGACTTTCTATAATTCTATATGGAATAATAGCCACAGTCTTATCCTCATTATAAAAAATATTTAATATCTTTATACTAGGAAACTCATCAATATTTGTCAGACTTAGATAGCTATTATAGTCAACTTTTTCATAATATTCTTTTGAATGTTGTAATAATGGTATAGTATTAGATAATATTGTATCCAATTCTATTATTCTTAATTTGTTACTAGTATAATACTCTTTCTTTAGAAAAACTAAATCTTCTTTATTTAAAATATTATAAAATTTCGAAAGAGAATCTGCTATCGGACAATAAAACTTTAATTTGACAATATTATCACTATTTTTACATATACTATCTGCATTTTTATAAAACCTAATATTATAGTTATAATTTCCTATAAATTGATTTATAAGATTTATCTCTTGTAGATTAGTATCAATATAGCTATAAGGTTTCATACTATTAAAAAATATAGTTAGAATTTCATTATCGATTTCTGAATTATCTATAAGGGTTTTTACCTGAGATTTACAAGAAGTTACAGATAATAATAATAATAATAGATATATCTTATTCATTTTAAAAATTAACATGGGTTTCCTTTTGGTGTGACGCCTCCTTGCGTCAAGTTTGTATCTTCAGCTAAATTTGTATTTATAATTCTTGATCTACTAGCAGATCCATCAGGGTGAAAGTGATTAAATGTACCTGTATTAAAAAGTGCTCCCCAAGCCATATCTTCATAGAATTGATCTGGTTGAGTTGCTCCATCCCATTCCTTTAAAGCGTCCTTTAGTGGTGTTCTGAATCTTTGAGCCATAAACTCATGCTGTTCTTGTTCAGAACTTCCTGTTGGTGTAATTTGTTGTTGAAGTAGGTTCCAAAGAATTGCGAAAGAAGGAACATCTTGAATATTTCCTCCATTTACATCATCTATATGGGATAGCATATAAGCATGTAACATTTCGTGCAATATAGTTCTTGCTATTGCTGTTTTAGTGGCTTGATTAATATATGTTAAATTTATTGTTGTTACATAATCCAAAGGAGTACTATTATTTCTTCTATCAGTTTCTGCACTGTTAGTCGAAATTGTCGGTGTTCCCGTTTTAACCTCCCAATTATACACTGAATTTGGGTTTCCAAATCGTTTTAAAACTTTAGCTATATCATTAGTTTGTAAGTTTTTTAAACTAGTTAAAATATCTTTTGGACAAGGGTCAAGATTATTGTCAATTATTTTATATTCTATTGCGATCGTAGTCAATGAATTTTCATTCACCCCAACAGCCCCAGTTGGGCTTGGGCAATCCGGGCAGTTTATATCTCCTTTTTGTAGAGCCTCTATAATCAGTATCTGTCTACAGTCAACCAATAAATAATTGCCTGAAGAATCATAAATTAAACATGGTTGATATCCTCCTCCCTGAGAACTTTCACCCCCTGTTTCTGATTCAGGATCACTATTATCTGGATTTGGATCTGAATTCTCATCACCTGGAGAATTATTATTATCTGATCCCGAGTCTCCTTCACTTGAATTATAACCATTTGGGTCTCCATAATTTCCTGTGGTTTCTCCTGCTCCTCCATTACTACTACCATCAAGAGTTTGGGTGTCACAGGCTAAAGGGTCACCTACTTCATCAAATTGGGGTGGACAATTTACATCGCTCTTGTTAAAGTAACCGCTTGTAAAAAAATCGGTATATTTATGTAGAGATATGCTGCCTTTAAAATAAGCAAAATTTTTGTTGTTGGCTATATAGGTTTCTAATTGCGCTTCATTACAAACATATTTTAAAACATAAGGCGCTTTGGTTTCGCCTTCGGGAGTTTTACCTACTATTAAATTGTAAAAAGTACTCTCAGGCGTATCTGCAAAGAAAAAGCTAAAACTGTAGTTGGTTTGGTTTAAGGTATCTATTA
>CAYPHN010000101.1:0-10638 GCA_964410265.1 uncultured Flavobacteriaceae bacterium
TGTAGATTGTTTAATACTAACAACTATCTGATCACCAATTGAAGCATAACGTTTTTTAGTTCCTCCTAAAACACGAATTACTAAAACTTCTTTTGCTCCAGTATTGTCAGCTACTCTTAATCTTGATTCTGTCTGTAACATAATAAATTATTTAGCTCTTTCTAGGATTTCTACTAACCTCCAACGTTTAGATTTACTCATTGGACGTGTTTCCATTATTTTCACAGTATCTCCAATATTGCAATCATTATTTTCATCGTGCGCTACATACTTTTTCGTATTCAATACGAATTTTCCGTACATAGGGTGTTTTACTCGCTTTACCTCAGCAACAACAATAGATTTTTCCATTTTGTTACTCGAAACTACACCAATTCTTTCTTTTCTAAGATTTCTTTTTTCCATCTTTTCGAATGTAATTACAATTATTGTAATTCTCTTTTAGTTAATTCTGTTGCAATTCTGGCAACTGTTCTACGTACAGTTTTTAATTGCATTGGAGTTTCTAAAGGTGAAATTGCATGTGCAAGTTTCAAATCAGTATAGTTTTTTTTGAAGATTGCAAATTTTTCATTTAGCTCTTCTACTGATAATTCTTTAATTTCCGATTGTTTCATCTATTCTTTCTTAAAAATTAAGCGTTGTCAAAATCATTTGCAACCACAAATTTTGTTCTTACTGGAAGTTTTTGAGCCGCTAAGCGCAATGCTTCTTTTGCAATTTCAATTGAAACACCTCCTATTTCAAACATAATTCTTCCAGGTTTTACCACAGCAACAAAATATTCTGGTGCTCCTTTACCCTTACCCATACGAACCTCTAAAGGTTTTTTAGTAATGGGCTTGTCTGGAAAAATTTTAATCCACAAACTTCCTTGCCTTTTCATATATCTAGTTGCAGCAATACGCGCAGCCTCAATTTGACGAGAAGTAAGTAAGTTTTGATCTAAAGCTTTTATTCCGAACATCCCATTAGATAGTCTATGACCTCTTCCGGAAATACCTTTCATATTACCTTTCGCTTTCTGTACTTTACGATATTTTACTCTTTTTGGTTGTAACATTTTTTAAATTTAAAAAAATTATCTTCTGCGAGGTTTATTTCTTCCTGGACCTTTATTAACTCCTCCTTTGCCTTTTTTAGACAAACCAACTAACGGATTTAATTCTCTCTTCCCATAAACTTCACCTTTCATAATCCAAACCTTAACACCTATTTTTCCATAAGTAGTATTGGATTCTTCCAGTGCATAATCAATATCAGCTCTAAAGGTAGATAAAGGAACTCTTCCTTCCTTATAACCTTCACTACGTGCCATCTCTGCTCCATTTAAACGACCTGAAATTTGTACCTTAATACCTTCTGCATTCATTCGCATTGTTGAAGCAATAGCCATTTTTATAGCACGTCTGTATGAAATTCTATTTTCAATCTGACGAGCAATACTAGCTGCTACTAGCTTGGCATCAAGTTCTGGGCGTTTGATTTCAAAGATGTTGATTTGCACTTCTTTTCCGGTAATTTTTTTAAGTTCTTCTTTTAACTTGTCTACCTCTTGTCCACCTTTTCCGATAATAATACCAGGTCTAGATGTAGTGATAGTAACGGTTACTAGTTTTAAAGTTCTTTCAATAATTACTCTAGAAACGCTTGCTTTATATAATCTAGCATGAATGTATTTACGAATCTTACTGTCTTCAGCAAGTTTATCTCCGTAGTCATTTCCACCGTACCAGTTAGATTCCCATCCTCTGATGATTCCTAAACGATTCCCTATTGGATTTGTCTTTTGTCCCATGCTATTTATTAATTGCTTAAATTATTACTTCCTAAAATTAACGTTACATGATTTGAACGTTTTCTAATTCTATGCGCACGACCCTGAGGTGCTGTACGTAATCTCTTTAACATTGTTGCGCTATCGACATATATTTCTTTAACAAACAAACCTGCATCTTCAATACTTGCATCTTCATTTTTTGCTTGCCAGTTAGCAATTGCTGATAACATCAATTTTTCAAGATTAATAGATGCCTCTTTTGGATTAAACTTTAATATTTGAAGTGCCTTTTCTACTTCTACACCTCTTACTAAGTCTGCTACCAAACGCATCTTTCTTGGCGATGTAGGACAACCATTAAGTTTAGCCATATAAACATTTTTACGTGCTTCCTTAATTCGATCTGCTCTTAATTTTTTTCGAACTCCCATAACCTAACTATCTTTTACCTTTATTTTTAGCACCTGCATGTCCTCTATAAGAACGTGTTGGTGAAAATTCTCCTAACTTGTGACCTACCATATTTTCAGTAACATAAACAGGTACAAATTGACGACCGTTGTGTACACCTATAGTTTGACCAACAAAATCTGGTGTTATCATTGAAGCTCTTGACCAAGTTTTAATAACTGATTTTTTGCCTGAGTCTATATTTTTTTGGACTTTCTTTTCCAATGCATGAAAAACATAAGGTCCTTTTTTTAATGAACGTGCCATACTTTTTATCTAATTATTTTTTTCTACGTTCAACAATGTGCTTATTGCTCGCTTTCGTTTTTGAACGCGTTTTAAATCCTTTAGCTGGAATACCATTTCTCGATCTTGGATGACCACCTGAAGCTTTACCTTCACCACCACCCATTGGATGATCTACAGGGTTCATTGCTACCGGACGAGTTCTAGGACGTCTACCTAACCATCTATGCCTACCTGCTTTACCAGAAATAGTTAATTGATGATCAGAGTTTGATACCACACCAATAGTTGCTTTACAGGTTAATAAGATCAATCTTATTTCTCCTGAAGGCAATTTAATGGTTGCATATTTTCCTTCTCTTGCCATTAATTGAGCAAATGAACCAGCACTTCTAGCAATTACTGCACCTTGGCCAGGTCTTAACTCAATACAAGAAATTACTGTACCTAGTGGAATACTACTTAAAAGCATTGTATTTCCAATTTCTGGAGCAACTTTCTCTCCCGATACAATTTGTTGCCCAACTTTTAATCCATTTTGTGCAACAACATATCTTTTTTCACCATCAACATAATTTAACAATGCAATATATGCTGTACGATTCGGATCATATTCTATACTTTTTACAGTAGCTGGAATACCATCTTTATTTCTCTTAAAATCAATGATACGGTATCTTTTTTTATGACCACCACCAATATAGCGCATAGTCATTTTACCTTCACTGTTTCGTCCCCCAGATCTCTTTATAGGAGCCAATAAGCTCTTTTCTGGTCTATCCGTTGTAATAACGTCAAAATCAGTCACAACTTTAAATCGTTGTCCTGGGGTTGTCGGTTTTAATTTTCTTAATGCCATCTTCTTATCTTAGATATTGCTATAAAAATCAATATTATCTCCTTCAGCTAACTGTACAATTGCTTTTTTATAAGCACCTTTCATACCTGAAACTACACCTTTTTTTGTAGATTTTGTTTTACGCTTAACAGGGTAATTCATAGTTCGTACATCTTTAACAGACACACCATAAGTACTTTCAACTGCTTCTTTCACTTCTAACTTGTTAGCGCTTTTATTCACAACAAAAGTAAAGCAGTTATTCAACTCGCTTTGATCTGTTGCTTTTTCTGTAATAATAGGTTTTACTAAAATTCTCATAAAATTACTTGCTAAAATTAGATTCAATTTCCTCTAAACACGTTTCAGATATCACTAGCTTACTAGTGTTTAACACCTCGTAAGTATTTAGTTGTGAGCCCTTTAAAACATTTACATTTTTCAAATTTCGTGATGACAAATATACATTTTTATTTGACTCATCCAACACAAACAAAGATTTTTTATTTTCAAGGTCTAAAGCCTTTAAAATACTTGTGAATTCTTTGGTCTTTGGAGTATCAAAATTAAACTTCTCCAACACGACAATATTCTCTTCTTTTGCCTTAATTGACAAGGCAGATAAGCGCGCCAATTTTTTAAGACCCTTATTCAATTTAAAAGAATAATTTCTTGGTCTAGGTCCAAAAGCTCTACCCCCACCTCTAAAAATAGGTGATTTGATACTACCTGCTCTTGCAGTACCAGTACCTTTTTGCTTTTTAATCTTTCGAGTACTCCCCGAAATATCAGCTCTTTCTTTAGCTTTATGCGTACCTTGTCTTTTATTTGCCAAATGTTGTTTTACATCTAAATAAATAGCATGATCATTTGGTTCAATTGCAAAAATAGCATCTGAAAGCTCAACGTTTCTTCCAGTTTTTTTCCCGTTGATATCTACTACAGCAACTTTCATTATTTATTAATAATTACATATGAATTATTATGGCCAGGAATAGCACCTTTTATAACTAAAAGATTTTTTTCTTTAACCACTTTTAAAACTCTAAGATTTTGAACCGTTACAGTTTCTCCACCCATTCTACCGCCCATACGCATTCCTTTAAATACTCTTGCAGGATACGACGCAGCACCAACAGAACCAGGAGCTCTATTCATGCTTTGTTGACCGTGTGTTCTTTCAGAACCAGCAAATCCATGACGTTTTACAACACCTTGAAATCCTTTTCCTTTTGATGTACCTGATACATCAACAAATTCTCCTTCTTCAAAATGATCTACAGCAATTGTATCACCTAATTTGTACTCCTCATCAAAACCTTGAAATTCAACAACACGTTTTTTAGCAGATGTCCCAGCTTTCTTAAAGTGCCCACTTAGCGCTTTGTTTGACTGTTTTTCTGCTTTGTCATCGAAACCTAATTGAAGTGCTTCATAGCCATCAATTTCTTTGGTTCTGACTTGGGTAACTACACAAGGACCTACTTCTACAACTGTACATGGAATATTTTTTCCATTCTCGTCATAAATACTGGTCATTCCTATTTTTTTACCTATTAACCCAGACATTATTAATTATTTAATTATTTTATACTGAACTCGTTTCAGTATCTATTTATACTTATATTTTAACTATCTCATCAAGAGATCCTACTTATGCGGGAATAGTTCAAATCACTAATTTTATTCTAAAATTGGATTCTAACTAAAAAAAACAGGGTCAAAATAATCCAACCCTGAATATATTTTTTACGTTTTTCCTTCGTCTATCGCTCCGGACAAGTAACTAAAACTTCCTGTTTCAGCCTATTATTTTTATTGAGACTCCCAAATAACTTTACTTTTAGGATAAGATTCCCACCTTCGAGGGAATTTCGATTAAAGTCTTATCAGACTTTTATCTCAACCTCAACACCACTTGGTAATTCCAATTTCATTAAAGCATCAATGGTCTTAGATGAAGAACTATAGATATCTAAAATTCTTTTATAAGAACACAATTGAAATTGCTCTCTTGATTTTTTATTTACGTGTGGAGAACGCAATACAGTAAATATTTTTTTATGTGTTGGTAATGGAATTGGCCCATTTACAACAGCACCTGTATTTTTTACCGTTTTTACAATTTTATCGGCAGATTTATCTACCAAATTATGATCGTAAGATTTTAATTTTATTCTAATTTTTTGACTCATGATTTATAATTTTAGTAGGATTATCCTTGTGCTTTTTTAATTACTTCTTCAGAAATATTAGAAGGTGTTTTTTCATAATGAGAAAACTCCATAGTAGAAGTAGCTCTACCTGATGATAATGTTCTTAATGTTGTTACATAACCAAACATTTCTGATAATGGCACAGTAGCTTTTACAACTTTAGCTCCATTTCTATCGTCCATAGCGTTAACCTGACCTCTTCTTCTATTCAAGTCACCTACAATATCTCCCATATTTTCTTCAGGAGTAACAGCTTCCAATTTCATAATTGGCTCAAGAATAACAGCTCCAGCATCTTTTGCAGCAGCTCTATAACCTAATTTTGCCGCCAATTCAAATGATAATGCATCTGAATCTACAGCGTGGAATGAACCATCAAATAAAGTAACCTTCATAGAGTCCATTTCAAATCCGGCTAATGGGCCATTTTTCATCGCCATTGCAAATCCTTTTTCAACAGACGGAATAAATTCTTTAGGAATATTACCTCCTTTAATTTTATTGACAAATTGCAATCCTGATCCTTCAAAATCTTCATCAACAGGACCCATTTCAAATACAATATCTCCAAATTTACCACGACCACCAGATTGCTTTTTATAAATTTCTCTGTGTTTTGTAGTCTTAGTAAGATCTTCTTTGTAATTTACTTGAGGTTCGCCTTCGTTTACTTCCACTTTAAATTCACGTTTTAAACGATCAATTAAAACTTCGATATGTAATTCTCCCATTCCTGAGATAATTGTTTGACCAGACACTTCATCCGTTCTAACTGTAAATGTTGGATCTTCTTCTGCTAATTTAGCAAGACCAACACCTAACTTATCAACATCAGCTTTTGTTTTTGGCTCAATAGCAATACCAATTACTGGGTCTGGAAAATCCATACTTTCTAAAACAACAGGAGCATCTAAAGTTGTCATTGTATCACCAGTTTTAATATCTTTAAACCCAACTGCCGCACCAATATCTCCTGCTTCAATAAAATCGATTGCATTTTGCTTATTTGCATGCATTTGATAAATTCGTGAAATACGTTCTTTTTTACCAGATCTATTATTTAAAATATAAGAACCAGCATCTAACCTACCTGAATACACTCTAAAGAAAGCCAAACGACCTACAAAAGGATCTGTAGCAATTTTAAAAGCTAATGCAGCAAAAGGTTCTTTTACTGATGGTTTTCTTATCTCTTCTTTTTCTGTATCAGGATTAACACCAATAATACCTTCTTTATCAACCGGCGAAGGTAAATAACGACAAACAGCATCTAACAAAAATTGAACTCCTTTGTTTTTAAATGCTGAACCACAAATCATAGGTATGATTGCCATATCCATAACAGCAGCTCTTAAGGCAGCATGTACTTCATCTTCAGTGATTGAATTTTCATCTTCCATGAATTTTTCAAGTAGATTTTCATCATAACTTGCAACTTCTTCAATCAATAAAGCTCTATACTCATGCGCTTCTTCTTTTAATTCTTCTGGAATATCAATCACTTTAAAAGTAGACCCATGATTATCCTCATCCCAAACGATTGCTCTATTTTTTATTAAGTCAATAATTCCTTTGAAATTTTCTTCATCACCAATAGGCAAAACGATAGGCACAGCATTTGAACCTAACATTTCTTTTACCTGTTTGTTTACTTTCAAAAAATCAGACCCTTGACGATCCATTTTATTAACAAAGCCAATTCTTGGAACTTTATAGTTATCAGCCAATCTCCAGTTAGTTTCTGATTGTGGTTCAACACCATCAACAGCACTAAACAAGAAAACTAAACCATCTAAAACTCTTAATGATCTGTTTACTTCTACTGTAAAATCAACGTGACCCGGAGTATCAATAATATTAAAATGATATCCTTTAGTATCTTCTACAGGATCTCCATTTTCAGTCGGAAACTCCCAAGTACAAGTTGTGGCAGCAGAAGTAATTGTTATACCTCTTTCTTGCTCTTGTTCCATCCAGTCCATAGTTGCAGCACCATCATGCACTTCCCCTATTTTATGTGAAACTCCTGTATAAAAAAGAATTCGCTCTGTAGTTGTAGTTTTACCGGCATCAATATGTGCAGCAATACCAATATTTCTAGTTAAACTTAAATCTCTAGCCATTTCTTAAAATCTAAAATGTGAGAAAGCCTTATTTGCTTCAGCCATCTTATGTACATCAACTCTCTTTTTCACTGCAGCTCCTTCTTCTTTAACAGCAGCAAGAATTTCACCTGCTAAACGCTGTGCCATAGATTTTTCATTTCTCTTACGAGCGAATAAAATCATCCACTTAATAGCCATTGAAATTTTACGATCTGCTCTAATTGGCATTGGAATTTGGAAAGTTGCTCCACCCACTCTTCTACTACGTACTTCTACATGTGGCATTACATTTGACAAGCCATCTTTCCACAACTCTAAAGCTGTTTTTTCTTCGTCTTGTTTTTTCGCTTCTACAATATCTAATGCATCATAAAAAACTTTAAATGCAACAGATTTTTTACCAGCTAACATCAAATTGTTCACAAAGCGTGTAGCCAATTGATCGTTAAACTTAGGATCCGGTAAAAGAATCCTTTTCTTTGATACTTTTTTTCTCATTATTCTTACATTAAAGCTTAAAAATTATTTTTTTGGACGTTTAGTTCCGTATTTTGAACGGCGTTGTGTTCGTCCTTCTACTCCAGCGGTATCTAATGCACCACGAACAATGTGATATTTAACACCTGGTAAATCTTTTACTCTTCCGCCTCTAACCAATACTATCGAGTGTTCTTGTAAATTATGTCCCTCACCTGGAATATACGCATTCACCTCATTACCATTGGTTAACCTCACTCTTGCAACTTTACGCATTGCTGAGTTAGGTTTTTTTGGTGTAGTTGTGTAAACACGAGTACATACTCCACGACGTTGCGGACATGAATTCAAAGCAGCCGATTTGTTCTTCTTGGTTGTTTTGGTTCTTCCTTTTCGTACTAATTGTTGAATAGTTGGCATACTATTTTTTAATTAAATTAATTTGTTTAAAATCTCTAATTTTTAGAGTGTGCAAATGTATAACATTTTTATTGATATTCAAATTATAAATCATTCATTTTTCATACATTAGTTCACCTTGCAAAATTCACAGATTAATTCATTAATAATTGATTTCCTAAATGGTTAAGAAATCAACACTTACAATTAATGTAATGGGCAATTTTAAATATAACAACACATTCTATTATGTTAGTTGAAGTTGCTTTTTACTCTCCCTAATTACAAGCTAAATTCAATCTATAAATTCAAATTAAATTAATATTTAAACGATGGTTCTTAAAAAAATAATAAGATATTTACAGACAAATAACTCTGTAATTGAAACTATTTTTTACACCATATATATATACATTATTTTCTCTATTGATTTTCTCCTCAGTTTGCGGGCAAGAATATCAGTTAAAACTTTCGGCAACACAACAAATAAATAATGACATCCTAAAGAAAATTTATTTTCAAAAAAAACACCTTGACAAAAAAAGTGTTTATAAAGAAATTGACAGTACCATTTATAAATTAGAATTAAAAGGATATATAATGGCCAAAGTAGATACTGTTTTTAAAACCGATTCTTTGTTTGACGTCCAATTCAATTTTGGCCCACGTACAAAAAATATTAGAATTCAATATAAAAATTTACCAACGCAATACCTGTCCAAGAAAACATTAAATAAAATTTCATCTTCTGTTACAAACAACTATTTTGAAATTAAATTTACCGAAATCCCTGTTACCATGCAATATATTGCAGACCATCTTGAAAATTCAGGTTTTTCCTTTACAGAAATTAGCTTGGTCAACATTCGGTTAACAACCGGAATAGCCTATGCCGATATAAAAACAAACATACGAAACCAAAGAACAATTGATAAGGTTATTATAAAAGGTTATTCCAATTTTCCAAAAAATTTTATATCCAATGAGTTAAACTTAAAAATAGGTACACGGTTTAATAAATCAAAATTACAGTATGCCTCTAACATTATCAATAAAATGATATTTGTTGAAGAACAAAAACCACCAGAAGTACTCTTTACCAAAGATTCTACTTTTATCTATCTTTATTTAAATAAGAAACAATCCAATAAATTTGATGGAGTTATTGGCTTTTCTTCTAAGGAAAATGAAAGTGGAATAGAATTCAACGGCTATTTGGATATGGCCTTCAATAATATTTTTAATAATGGAGAAACCATTGCTTTGTTTTGGAAAAATAATGGTAACGATAGTCAAAGGTTTAATATCGGAGCAGAAATACCGTACATTTTTAATTTACCTATCATACCAAAGATAAATTTCGAATTATTTCGAAAAGACACTACATTTAACAATACCCAAACCAAATTTGATCTAACATATGTATTAAACAACAAAGGGAATATTTCCGCATCTCTGCTAACAGAAAATTCTAACAACCTAATTAAAGATCAAAATACATCTATTCAATCCTTTAAAAACATTTTCTATGGGGTTCAATACAATTATGAAAAATTAACCAACGATAATTTATTTCCGGTTCATTTTAAAATAGATCTAAATGCTTATTTAGGGAATAGAAAAACAGAGCAAGACAAAATAGATCAATCTAAATTTAAATTGCTTGTTAATTATCAATGGACTATTGATAATAAAAATTATATTTTTATTCAAAATCGAAGTGGTTTGTTAAATTCTGAAAATTATTTCGAAAATGAATTATTCAGGCTAGGTGGCACAAATGACATAAGAGGTGTGAATGAAGAAAGTATATTTGCAAGCACTTATAGTATCTTTAATTTAGAATACAGATTTAGAGCGAGTATATCCAGCTACTTTTTTACTATTACCGACTTCTCTTTCATTGACAATAAAACTATTCAAAAATCTGCTACAATTTATAGTTTAGGCTTAGGTTATGCCTTTACTACAAAATTAGGCATTTTAAATATGAGTTATGCTGTTGGCAAATTTGACAACAACCCATTTCAATTCAACAACTCAAAAATACACATTAAAGTAATTAGCTTTTTCTAATAACCTATCATATAACTAACTTCTCAACATTCTGATATTCTAACAGTAAAT